>JAUWEC010000120.1 GCA_030608465.1 Chloroflexota bacterium | reverse complement strand
TTGGAGTATAGCATAAGAAAAATCCACCCTAGCAGGGTGGATTCATGTGTGGGCGGTATTGGACTCGAATCGAACCTGATAGGTATTTGCCACCGACATAAAATAAATTCTCTAAATCAAGCCGCCGACTTTCCGATCGTCAACGGCAGGCCCGCCGTTACATGGAAACAGACGGATCATGCAAGACAAGAAAAAAAAAGTCTAATCCCTCAAACATTTATTTTTGGCTATCGTCTTTGACTACCACACCCTCCCGTAGCACAAAAGATACCTGGTTCATCACCTCAATATCTTTAAGAGGGTCGCCGTTTACTGCAACCAGGTCGGCCAGTTTGCCAGGTGCCAGTGTGCCAATATCATCCCAGTTCATGGCTTCAGCCGCCCACCCTGTCGTGGCCTGTATAGCCTGCATGGGGCTGCATCCATACTCGACAAGGTTGCGTAGCTCGATTGCCATCGCTTGCTCTCGCCAGGTACTGGTCCAACAGTCAGTGCCAGCTGCCAGTTTCAGCCCCGATTCCAAGGCATAGGAGATCGACTCTCGCTTCCGGGTCTTGTACTCCTTGGACTCGGCAAGCTCTTTCTTTGCAGAAAGCACTACATCCGGGTTAGCAGATTCGAGTTTCTTTTTGTAATACTTGTCATAATAGGAAATTACTGTCACAGTCGGGGTCCAGGTGATTCCCTTTTCCACCGCCAAGTCGATCTCTTCTCGTGTGGGGGCGCCGTGCTCAAAGGTGTTGACGCCAGCGTTTATCGCCATGCTCTGCGATGGTGGCTTACCTGTATGGCAGACAACCTTGAGCCCAAGACGATGCGCCTCATCTACGGCTGCATCCAACTCTTCTTGAGTACAATCGGCGCCGTTGTTGGCAAGCTTAATAAAGTCCGCCCCCGCTCGTCGCTCCTCGCGCACAGCGCGGCGAAAACCATCTTGGCCATCTGCCTGGATGGAAAAGTTTGGTAGGAAATGACAATGCCCACCGGTGGGCGTGATTAGGCGGCATGCTATATATATCTTGGGTCCTGGAATCCAGCCATTTTGGATAGCCCACCTGACCTCCGGCATGACACCGAGAAGGCCACCAGTGTCACGTGCCGTAGTGACGCCCGACATCAGCGCTTTGTACAGGTAGTTGCTGGCCTTTAGAGCAACTGTGACAGGGTTGTAGTTCTTCAAATTGTCAGAGGTATCGGTGTAGGTTCCTGAGTCTGGCTCCTCCCAGTAGTAGCTAGGATGGGTATGCATGTCGATCAGGCCGGGTAACAAGGTTGCCTCTGGCAGATCAATGACATGGGCATTAGGGAATTCGGGTGCTCCAGCAACAGGGCCAACGTAGACAATACTCTTGCCATTAACAGCAACCAGTCCGGATGAAATTGGTTCCGCACCTGTGCCATCAATTAGAGTTTTACCGCGGACGACAAGGTTGACCTGTTCTTGAGACATATTTCTCTCCTGTGTTATGAACGGCTTTTTTCCACACGCTGTTCAACGATTTCTTTGATTTGCATCTGGATATCATCAGAAAGGGGTTCTGGATGGTGAGAGTTTAATATTTCCTGAACACGCATTGCAGCTCGTGCTGCCAAAGGTTTGCTTCCTTTTCTTTCCCAGTCGGAATAATTACCGCGTTCAAACAGCTCTGGATACCAGGTGTTTTTATAATGCTTACGAGTGTGCTTCGTCTTCAAAAATGTATCATTGATCCCAACTCTTGCTGCATCTTTCAATGCCAGGGTTTCATCGTTTACTTCAATACCTTTGAAAAAGGCCTTCACCCAATCCACGATCTGGTCACATATGGCTAATTGAGTAAAAGAATAAGTAAGCCCAGATTCTAGATAACCCAGATCGTGAATGATATTGCCGCCCATCAACACATCCACCAGTATTGTTAACGCCGCTTCTGCCGCAGCCTGCTGGTCTACAACCTTTGAATCGCTTACACCAGCCAAACTGAACGTTGGTACACCGTAACGTTGAGCAACAGATCGCATAAATCCTTTCTCAGGAAAGGCATATGGCCCGACCATCGTCTTCATATCAATTGAAATCGGATTCATAGCCGAGACTATTATTGGTGCTCCTTCGCGGTTAAGCTGGGAAAGCACTACCCCCAGCAACACGCCTGCATTATCAAAAGCCACAGCACCAGCCAGTGTCATTGGACTGGTAACCCCAGCATTCGATGCGGGGATATAAATTGCTGGCAAACCCTTGCCAGAAAGATAAAGCAATTTTTGCAGGCCATCCGCATTATGGACCCTGCCAGAAACAACGTTGATATAACAGGTTAGAATTGGTTTTTTCCTGAGTGCTTCAGCTCCTCCAACAATAGCTTCTGCCATTGCGACCGCATCCTCAAGTCCTTCTGTTTCATAAGAGACAATGATAACTGGTTTAGTTGTATGGTTTAGAATAGCTTCTATCTGATAGGTGTCTGCTAGAGATTTATCCACATCTGTTGGTAAGACCATTGACATGACAAAGTCAATATTGGGCAAAGCATCACAGATGGTGGCTCCGTCGATAACATCTTGTAGGATCGGTTCTCGTCGTTCTCCGGTGCGGTGATCGATGATGTTTAAACAATCAGACCCGGGGCCAAAAAAGCAGCGCTCTCCTCCTAAAGGCATCACTGGATTGCCACTTCGATCGTAAAGAGTAACTTCCTTGGGAACAGTAGAAAGGGCACTTTCAACCAGTTTCGACGGTACATGCACAAGATTTCCATCGGTTACCTTTGCGCCAGCTTTTTTCAACAGATCAACTGCTTCTTCCAAATGAAGTCGTACGCCTATGCCATACAAAATCTCTAAGCTGGCTGCATGGATCTTTTGAACCTGTTCATCTGAGAGATGAGTGATGCCGCTACTACTACTTTCCCGGTCACTGATATTTGTCCAATTCATGAGTTCTAATCTCCCGGTGAAATATGTAAGGCTGTTAGATTAGTCAGCCAAATTGCTAAGGTGTCAGCGGCGTCAGCTCAGGTATGTGAGGCGAACGCGTGCGCTGTGGCGATCATTGTATCAATCAACCTCGGGTTGGTATCCAGTGGGAAGGGGCTTCCCGTACTGAGCAAAAAACCTTGTGCATCCTGACCGATTCGAAGTTGCCGGTTGGCCTCGGCCGCCATGTCTTCCAGGGAGGCGTTCTGTCCGTAGCGCACTGCATCAATATTACCCAGGACCGCCACCCGGCCGGCGACCAGCCGCACGACTTCTTCAAGCTCGATCACGAATTTCTTCTTACTCTCTTCCACTCCCACGGCCGCGATGTCGAGCTGAGCAATCTGCTCCAGGCGCGGAATCACGTCACCGCAGACATAGTGGATCGGACACAAGCCCAGACCGCTCATATACATAAAGTACGGTTGGTTGTAGGCAAAGACAAACTCGTCATAGGTGCGGGGCGAGATTATATCCGCCCCGGTAAAGACCTCCTCGACATAGACCCCGTGGATGCCAACTTCTGCCCAAACCTGCATCATTTTTTTTGTGACTTCCAATTGACGTTCCAGGAGGTAGTGAAAGAGTTTCGGTTGTTTGCGCTGGATGACCATAAGTCCCTTGAACCCAAGAACGCAATAGGCGTCAGAAAAGGGTGTGTCAAGTATGGTGGTGATAAATCTTGAATCGCCATAGTCGTCCATTACCTGCCGCGGCAGGTCAAAATCTCCCCGCTCCAGCATCGTTTGCGGGTCAGGGAGCGGTAATCGCGCGTCGATCTGTTCCTCGCTCTGGATCTCTCTTGAAATGTCCCAGAGGTCCTTAGTGGAATCAAACTCATTGGTGTACTCCATACTGCCCCAGGGGAGCGGGGAGGTGTGCATAGGCTTGCGTACGCCCGTACGCTGGTCTTCGTAGTAGAGTACGTCGTTCTCATCAACAATCTCAATCCGCTCGGCCCAGGATCGGCTCGCCCCCTGTCCGATCTCCATCCAGTCCGGCCGTTCCATGAATATGCCGTAGGCCTGGTAGATGGCCTGGGCGCGAAAGCGGGTATCCTCCTGGTGGTTGACGGGATAGCGGCTGAGTCCTCGCATCCGCTGACGGTATTGCTCGATATAATAATTGCGCTCGAAGTCAGCCAGAAAAAGAATTAGATAGGCTGGTGCAGCCGGGACCTGATCGGGCGTTTCACCCCTGAGAACCTGGAATACTCGTTCCTTTGATGTCGATATAATAAGCTCCCTGTTATTGCAAATCAGATCTGCGAACCTTTGCCAAGTGGGTAAGTGTAAACAACATTTAATATTATATATAGAAAAGAGGTTAATTGATACAGAATACTTCCTGGATGCTTGATGGCGTTTCTAGACGATCTTTACTTTAGGTAAGAGTTAATATGTATTGAAATGGATTGGTAATAACGTTTTTGAAAACAATTAATACTGGCGAGTTTCATAAAGATTTCTCAAGAAACTCTTGGTTAATTTAACATCCCAACAAAAGAGTTGACAGTGACTGACGATATCGAATCAAATTATCCTGAAGACAAGGAAAATCATACAATTTTTCCACACAATAGAGGAGAAAATGATCTAATAACTCACCATCGTCGTGGCATACTTGAAACTGTTACTACGAATATAAATCGTATCTGGCGTACTCTTAAAATAGATTCAACGTTTTATGAGGAATTGAAAACCGATCCCAAAGCACCACTAGATGCATTCAATTTAAATATTGTCTTAGCAAGCATTTTCTCTCTATTCTCTGTTTTGGTAGAGGAATCCGGTGTAGACTCTGTACATTTCTTTGTATATAGCTGTTTGAGTTATCTTGTCTATTTCTACATTATTGTGTTCATCACCTGGATCGCAGGAATGATAATAAAGAAAGTAGATAATACATTTTCGCAGGCATAAACTGCCCTTGTATATGGTTTTTCACTACAAGTCGTTTTCGGATTTTATAGATCTCCCACATTTTCAGAAACTGAATATTGGGGAATTCTTATCCGGACAATTGTATTCTTTTTGTTATCAATCTGGTCTTTAGTTATGGTTTTCAATGCTATCCGTAACACTTATAAAATAGGTGCTATCCTCACAATTCTTATCATATTCGTATCAGAGGCTATATATCATTTTGCAGGCAAGTGGATACTCGGCTTTGTTTTTGACGCTATATTCTACCTAGTTTTGAGTTGATAATTACCAATCTTAATTATAAGTTTAAGTTTGAGCCACAAATCCACCTAGGGTGGATTTGTTGTGCAATTAGGGTGGAGTTCCTGAACGTTATGGGTACTATGGGAAAAATCATCCCCGCCGAGTGGACTCAATGGAAGTAATGGACCCCCAAGATAGCTGTATATTACTTTCCATTGGATTAAGAGTCAGTTGGTGTTCATGGGCTTATTTTGTGGACCAAAACGTTTATCTTTTGATCTACTGGTCTCTAGGAGGTATTCCATAAAATTATCCCGATCAATTAACCACAATTGTCCCATTCTTTTTGATCGGAAAGTACTCTCTCTTAGCAAACGCCGGAGATATTGTTGATTGTAACCGCTGAATTCTGCCGCAGATCTAACAGTAATATATTCATCAGTAAACTCTGGTACTAGTCTATTAAATGAAAATCCCATTCCAACCTCATTTGAGGACTTCCGAGAGCTTTGCTACCTCGCTTTTCTGCTCAAATCTGAGCAATGCCAGGAACTGCTCTACTTCCTCACTATGTGGTTCGGGATGGGACCAAGAAGGTGGGCGGTATTGGACTCGAACCAACGACCTTTGCGATGTCAACGCAACGCTCTAACCAGCTGAGCTAACCGCCCATCAGAAAAATATTATACCCAGTCGAGCAAGTTTAGGCAATACTTCTAATTTGGCGGTACCTTTTCCAGGAAGCCTCGCACCAGATCCGCGGTTTTACCGGGCTGCTCCAGTGGGACCATATGCCCGGCTCTGAGGATAATCTTCAATTTGGCGTTTTGGATGCCTTCTTGCAGTTGCTCCGCAAATCTTAATGGGGTCATTTTATCTCCCTCTCCCACCATGATCAGGGTGGGCGCCTTAACCTTATCCAGCTGCCCACTTAGATCATACGCATCACAAGCCCGGTAATCTCCCTGCAGCACCGTCGGCCTGTTTTTTAACATTTGTTTCCTGACGTCATCGATCAGCCCGGATTCCGTTTTAGGACTGAAAGACCAGCGGCAGATATTATCCACCGCGGTGGGAAAGCCCTGAGGGCTGGCTAATTCTTCAATGAGAGAGAGGTTAACCGGAAGGCTGGCACCGGTTCCTATTAAGATTAACCCCCGCACCCGGTCGGGATGATGGATTGCGGTCCAGAGCGCGATAGCGCCGCCCATCGAGTGACCACCCAGGAAAATATCAGGCAATTCTAATTTGTTGAGCCAGTTTATTATCCTCTCCCCATACGCAGAAATCCGCTGCAGCCCATGCCCCCGGGATTTTCCATGCCCCGGAAGATCTGGAGTATAGACACGGAAACCGGAGAGACGCCTGATCTGGCTCGGCCAGGAGAGGTGGTTTCCACCTGCGCCGTGAATCAATACAAGGGGTACGCGGACCCGATCATCCGCGTGATAAGCCTGGTAATACAAATCTGCTTGGTAGGGCATGGTGAGTCTATCAGTATGGGGGTTAATATAGGGATTTAGATCAACCGCAAACGGTCCACGGCATCCGGGGTGAGCGGCAGGACAACCTGAATCTGGGTTCCTTCCCCGGGGATGGATTTGATGTGGAATACTCCCTGAACAAGTTCAGCCCGCTCGCGCATGTTGAGCATGCCAAGGCTGCCCCGGTCATCATAATTACCCATGATATCATCCACAAGAAAACCTTTCCCATCATCCTCAATTTCCAGGAAAGCCAGGTCGGACTGCAGGCGCTTGACTTTGACCCAGATGTGCTCTGCTTCGGCATGTTTGCGGGCGTTATTCACAGCTTCTTCGGCGATGGTAAAGATCACTGTCTGGGTGTTCATATCCAATTCTTCTACCAGCTTGATATCGGTTTCCACAAGGACATTCTGATTGAAGGTATCCTGGGTTCTCTTCGCCATGGATTGTAAAGCAGCAACTAAACCCTCGGAATCCAATACCAGCGGCCGGAGAGTGAACAGCATGTGCCGGATTTGTTTTGAAGTCCGGCGGGCGAGTTCTTCCGTTTGAAAAAGAGCTTCTCCAACTGCGTCTACGTCCCCCCGGGAGAGCAAGTGTCTGGCGCGGCTGATCTGCATCGGGATGGCGGCTACCGACTGGGTAGGTCCATCGTGCAGTGCCCGGGCCAGCCTGCGCTGCGCTTCTTTCTGAACTTTTATGATTTGATCGCGCTCTGTTGTTAACTCCTGGAATAGGTGGGCATTCTGCATGGCAATCTGGGCTTGATGCCCCACCGTGTTGATGATTTCCTGGGCATCAATTGTGAAATAGTTTTTTTCAGGATGGGCAAAAAGCAGCACTCCAAAGGTATCCAGTCCAGCCCGGAGGGGAATACAGTAACCGGATGTGCATGCCCGGAAAGCAATAAATTGCTTGAGCTCGGGATCCGCTGAAAGTTCCTGGGTCATGTGAGGGTCGCCGCTTTCAATGACTTTTTCCAGCAGTCCTTCCACCCCCAGCAATCGTTGGGTCATGTCTGGGCGAGGAAGACCGCGGCCATAGGCAACCACCAGATCTGGAATAGCCATCTCATCTTCTGAAAAGAGCAGTACTGCACTGATCAGTCGATCCGTGGGAAGGTCAGATATTCTTAATGCCAGAATGGCTGCGTCGAGACTTTTTTCCAGGACCCGGGAATAGTTGAGGGTAACGGTCAGATCAGTGATCAGCTGGTACATCTTGCGGATCCGTTCCTTGATTTTGTCCTGATCTTTTGCCTTTGCTTTTGGTTTTGTTTCGGATTCTTCATTTTGTTCTCTTTTTGGTAAAAGCAAATATCCCACTCCGGCTCCCAGCAGCAGGGCGATAATTGCCGTCAGACCTAATATGACCCAAAACTCTTGAACTGATATCATTTTTATTACCTTAAACCTTCAGGGTAATTCTTTATATCATAACCTAAAAAACCTTACTTTTCATCTGGTGAATAATACCCTTCCTGGTGAAATCCCCGGGTCTGAGTTTTATCCTTCTATCCTCCCAGAGGAGGACAATTCCTTTAGAGCCGGTACCATCTTCCAGACTGCCCTTGACCGGTGGCTGAGGGTGTTTTTATCGGTCAGAGAAAGCTCAGCCATAGTAAGCAGGAGTTTTTCCAGGAGAAAAACCGGGTCATATCCAAAACCGCCTTCTCCTCTTTCATCTGGGATGATCTCTCCCGGGCAGATTCCTTCTTTTGTTATGAGTGACCCATCCGGACCATAAAGGGCGACCACACAGCGGAAAACAGCTTTCCAAGGCCGGGGCTTTTTCTCTAGATTCTGGAGAAGATATTGCCTTCGGTCCCTATCTGTCGCACCTGGCCGTGGCGCGTACCGGGCTGAATACAACCCCGGCGCGCCGTCCAAAACTTCAACTTCCAACCCTGTATCATCCGCCAGCGACCACAGATTGCTCGCTTTGGCGAAACCAGCTGCCTTCAGGATCGCGTTTTCCTGATACGATTCCCCGGTTTCCTTGATCTCGAGATTCAACCCCAAATC
>JAUWEC010000020.1 GCA_030608465.1 Chloroflexota bacterium | reverse complement strand
TGATATCTGGAGCCATAATATTCTCTGCGACCCACTTAGATTTGATAATTTGTAGAAGTCAATCTTGATTGGATGGATTTCAATCCATTCAATTATAGCTTATAACGAACTTTCTTCAGCGTCTGGAATTACTGCTTGGATAAACACGAGCGAGAGTGGCAGTAATTTGTAAACTGCTTAGAATTATGGGTAGTATTTCTGTAGAAAATGAGTGAAGTAATTACTGAATTGATGGAATTGATCCATTTGAATGCTGTGACCGGCATTGGAAATTCGGACTACTTATCCAACAGGACATAACGAGTCAAATAGTGCTGATACCTCGGGGCTGACCAAACCACCAAGATTTAAATCCCCAGTTATCAGCAATGTTGGCACACCTATCAGGGAGACCGGAGATTGCCAGTCCGGGTCCAGCAAGTCAATCGATTGAAGGGCATGAGGATTGACAAGTTTCTTCCCCAGCGCCCAGGTATGAATTTCTTCTTCGGTCCATGAAGGATGCTCGTTTTTACCCAAAAGAATGAGTATTTTTAATGGGAGCGTCATGCGGTGCCGAATTTCCAGCCGGGTTTTCTCAATCTGTGCTGGCATTTGATTAGAGGGCTCGTTAGATTCCAGCCAGGGAGGATCTATCAATACCAGGCAGGCTGTTAAATCGGGATACTCCGCTGCCATACGCGCAGCGGTGTCAGCTCCCAGAGAATGACCGACAATACAGGGTTTGTTCAGGTTTAATTTGTGGATAAATCCTGCAAGGTCAGAAACACGGTCAGTTGGACCGTATTCCGTTTCTGTGGCATCCGAATAACCATGACCTCGATTATCCGGCAGATAGATTTGATAATTGTTTTTCAAAAGGTGGGCGGTAGGATACCATGAGGAACCAAAACTTGAAAACCCGTGCACAAGAATCAAGGGTGGACCTTTACCGGAAGTGACCTGGTAGTGGATTTTTATATTGTTTACCAGCACGTCATGGGATTGAAAAGAACCCAATCTTACCTCCAGGTTCGATGTAGGACTATTTGAGGGGTTTGTATCTTATGAATATAGTTACTTAAATAAGGCAAAGCGCAAGAATCGAAAATAGTTGTCAGATCATGGGTTTGAAAAAGTCAATGTAGTTATAATGTGTGTTTCAGGACCTGATAGGCTCTGAGAGTAACCCATTTATTTGGTTCTTTTTTTGGTCCAAATTCGACCCATGTTTTTCCTGAGTACCCATATCCGAGCTGCCATTTTCCGTCAGGGTCCTGTTTATCTCTGATCAATTGGATTGATCTATTCAACCGTAAGTCACGAGCATATCCGAGTTTGACCAACACTTCTGTGATCTGAAGAATGTCGGAAACATAAAAAACAGGAAAACCGAATTTCCACCAGTTACCGTTTGGATTAAGATTCCATCCATTCGGGTACCCTGCATCAGCGGGATCTGTGCTGAAAAGGAAATCGATGCCTTTTTGAATTGCTCGGTGAATTAAAGGAGTCCTCTTGTCTTCCGGTAATTTTGAAAAGGCCAGCATAACTTTTACAGCACCCCAGGCACAGGCGAGTTTGTTGTTGGAGCCACACTGGAAGTCCGGGCCGATTTTTCCCGCATAATAACGGAGGGCTGCGTTTTTATCCTTCATCGGCGACACACCCTCACCAGTTACGCTCCTGGCCAACCATTCAAATGCTTTGTCGAGACGTGGGTCAAGGTAACCAAGATCCAGAAGGGAGGCTAATATATTTCCCTGCAAACAATCACTGGTCCCTGAGGGAGGTCCAGTGGATGAGATTTGTCCATTAGCAGACAACACAAAATTCAGGTAGCGTTGACATGCTTTATTGATCCGGGAGTCAAATTCGGCAGAGGCACCCAGTTGAGCCAGAAGAATTAGCGACCAGACCGCACTGCGGTATTTAGGGTTGTAGCCTGGACCATCATCCACCCAGTATCCATCAAGATGCATGGCGTCTAAAACTGTTTTAATAGGTCCTTCGCGATGGGCAATCTCCAGGGCGGAAATTATTTCGGGATCATTCTCCGAAAGGCCTGACAGTTGTTTTAATGCAAGATATCTTACCCCCGGATCTTCGGGTTCCAGCAGCCACTTAAGTGTTTTTTCGGGAATAATATTCGGCCAGCTCATAGTTTTTGTTAAATTAGATTAAAAGTTGAGTTTATCAAGCCGTTTTTCTACCTGTTGAAAAAGTGACAGCATGAACTCAACACGTTGTTTAGTGGTGCATTGTCCGTAAGCCTTTGGTCTAAGAAAGCCAGGTTTGTTATAACGGAAAATTTGTTTTTCTTGCAGTCCTTTTAAATCATGGCGCTCAAAATCAACCGGCCAGAGCAATACGGGAATAACAGGTTTTATTTCAAGCAGATTAAGCTCAATAGATGTAATGTAATTTGAGCCGAGGAAAGATGCACTGATCAGCAGCAATCCCAGATCACATTTGTCCAAGGCTTTTTTTATTTCCTGATCCCAGTTTTCCCCGACCAGAAGATCTGTATCTCGCCAAATAGTATATTGATAGGATTTCGAGGGACGTGTAAATTCCTGAAATTGTGCTACAAAACGACTGGCTAGCTCCTGATTTGCATGAGCATAGGATACGAACATGGTTACGCGTTTTCTCATACCCAACTCCAAAGTTGAATATATTATATCCAAAATTTTTATAGGATGATTAGAGTACGGATCGGAATACAGGAAAAAGCCTGATCAAACAGTCGCTAAGGAAACACAGGACCAGAACAGGAAGGGCGAATTCGAGGATCTTGATCAGGGAATGGTGGGCAAACTCATGGCAATACCATCCTCTTAGTGCCTCATAGGTGATGGCCAGATTAACGGTACCTGTTAATAATATCCGAATATTACCGATAATAAAGAATCATTTGTTTTCGGACATAATGGCTTGTTTAGATAGGAAGTGGTATTGGCTTCAGCCTTTCTTTTGGATTTGATTCAATAGAATTGAGAGTGAATCAAGAATGGGTACACTTGCAGATCTAAGACGCTGCCGGCTTTGGTGACCGTTAGGAATCAGCCAACAGTCTACTCCCAAACTGACGGCGATTTCGGCATCATGCAGGGTATCGCCGACCAGTAAAACAGAGTTTGGATTTAGGTCCTGAGCCATCATAAATTCTTTAGCGAGATCGAATTTTCCGGCCGCGTGGTGGTTATCTAGTCCATTTATGGAAATGAAATAATCTTTAATCCCAAAATCCAGGACAGCCGTGATTAGGTATGCCTGCTTGCTGGCAGACAAAATAGACTGCGTATAGCCAAGAGATAAGAGCTGCTCAAGTATTTTACGGGTTCCGGGCATCAAACGGCAGTTTGGGCGGCCTTTTTCGTAGGCGGTGATGAATTCGGTGCTGATAAATTCAAATGATTCTTTCTCAAAATTGAATCCAATATTTTTATAATAATCCCGTACTGGAAATCCAAAAACATCCAGATAATTATCAAGGGATACCGGTGGCAGGAAATATTTTCTGAGCAAGTTGTTAATGGTTTCAAGACAAAGATTGAGATCGTCTAAAAGAGTGCCGTTCCAATCCCAGATAATATGGGCGTAAGTGTTTTTTCTCATAAGGAAAATTCCCTGAAATTAGCTATATTGAGTTTCAGTGCCTGGGGGTTGATTTTTAATTTCGGGAAAACAAGCGGCTGGAGGATCTGTGAGATGTACATAAAGATCGATTTGACCATATCGTTTTTTGATCCATAACATTGTAATAATGATTCCTAGGATCATTGCACTGGTACCAAGCAGTCCTGCTTCAGGGCCAAAAAACCCTCCCGTCCAAAGGGATGGTCCTCCTTGTTGGATTTGAATAAATGTTGCTGACCGGAAGTCTCCCCCGCTGACCGGGAAACCAAATACATTTCCCTGAAAAAAGTTCCAGCTAATATGCAGCCCGATGGGTACGGCAAGTTGCCCGGTGAGAACATACCCTGCTGCCAGGAAAATTCCTGCAAGTCCAATGTTGAGGGTGCTGGCGATGCTGGCATGCGGGTTGGAAGCGTGCAGGACTCCGAAAACTGCCGAGGAAAAAAGAGTTGCGAGCAGGATTGCTGTCCGTGGTTTGATAATTTTCCCCGTGAGACCCTCAGCTAAATTGGTGAGCTGATATCCACGGCTGAATAATTCTTCATAAAAACCTACAACCAGAAAGATGATCAGGGGAATTATGATGGCTAACAAGAAGGGAGTTTCAGGATTCTGGGTAACAAAGACACCATTAACTGAAATCCAACCGGCAGCCAGTTCAATCAGAAAAATCAAAGCCATTAATCCTGCGCCAAGCGATAAACCAAATCCGAAATCTGTCCACCACATCTGGTTAAAGTGGAAACCAAAATCAATAAATCGCCGGCGATCTAAGAATCGACCAGCCAACCAGATGCTTACCGTCAGCAGCAGCCCTGTGCTGAGAAGCGAAGCCATCGTCAGCAGCGGTGTATTGTTTTCGACGTTGACTCCTGCGGCAAAGGGAGTATTTTGCGTGGTTGGGAGAGTTCCCTGGATAGTATTCACTAATAAACTGATGAAACTGAGCAGGAATTGAAATAAGGTCATTAAGAGCAGCATGATTAGGATCTGACCGATTAAGCGCCAAACCATACGCAGCCGTCTTTCTTTTTTATTCCAGAAAAAATTAATGAAGATGACCAGGAATTACTCCTTGAATTTAATTTACCAATGTCAACAACCGGGCGGTCAAGCGCCAATTGACCTGATATTTATGTTATTTTCCATCTCTGATGACAGTTTTGAAGATTTGCACGATGCTCTACTCGGATGATTGTATTTATGGAAAATAGGAGGATAGTTATCTAAATCATCCAGATTCTAACATTAACCATGTATCTAATGTTTAGGGATGGGTTTTTTTTGACGGAAAAAATCGAGTTAGGGATTTATTCAAATATAATTAATTCAATATAGTGAACCAGGCAATGAGTTTTACGCCAGTAATGTTGCACCAACATTGGCTAGGAAGTTATTGTGGCTGGGCCTGGTTCCTGGTTTAGTTCATATTCAGGTAAGGTATCTCTAAGGCAAGTGATACTTGTTCTGCCTGATTACGGAAGAGCTCAAACCACGCTGAATTTGGGGCTAATTCCTGGCAGTGGAAAACCTCCAGGACACCAAATATCTTTCCCCTGGAAGCCAACGGTATCCCGTGATACGAAGTAAAACGTTCTTGTTTAAATAAAGTTCCCCGGACCAGGGAGGATGATTCGATCCAGATGTTCGGCAGACTTACCAGATCCCGTTTTTGAATCACCCTCCAAATAAGTCCCTTCCAGGAATGGTTTTCCTCGCTTATAGACGAAATTTTTTGCAACCCCAGGCTTTTGTACAAGACAGGTTGAGAAGTACTCTTATCAATCAGAAAGATATCTGCTGCATCAGCATTCACCTGTAGCATGACCAGCTGGAGCAGTAAATCCAGCACTTTGTCCAGGTTGATCTCGCCGACCTGAGTAGACATGTTTATTCCTTAATCAATACCCAGACAATGTGAGTTGATTAAATGTTTTTTGCACCAACGCCAGATCCAAATTACTCTTTAGAATCGTAGCGTTAACTTCGTTCATCGACCGGAGTTGTGTTTATTCATCTGATATTTGGTGAATTTTATTTGGGTTTTAAAACCCTCCTGGACCACCATTACCTTCTGGAGAGCAAGCGATTGTACATAAAACAATCAGGATCAACAGAGTGAATTTTATAATTTGATAAGCCTTATACGATTGATATTGGAGTAGGAGTGGTTTGAATCGCTTCATGTTCATTAATTCCTTTGGTCATTGAAATGACCCTAATAAAGAATATTCCATTCGATTATCTCTTTCAGGGGCTACTATGCAGGCTCTTAAAATCTATAGAAAATGTCCTATCTGTGCCAAAATTATGGAAATAAACAGATATTATTTCAGGAGATTTTGGTATAGGATTTCAGTTTCCTTTGATGGTTTAATTTCCAGGTGCCTGGAAAGATTCCTGCTGCACTGCCGGTACACCCGGACAATGCTCCCTCGATCACCACGCTCTGCATGAGCGCGCATCAATAACCGCCAGGCACGCTCCTGCCCGGGTTCAATTTTCAGCAGATGGCGGCAGGCATCAAGGCAAGCTTGAATATCACCTTGTTGTAAATAAAAGGCAGCCGCCTCGAGCTCGGCCCGTTCATACTTTAGATACAAGTCAGTCCGTAGAGGTGCAGTCCAGATCCCGTCAAGTAAAGGTGCATAAGGATGGTGGTATTTATCCGCAGCGTCCCGAAAGAGCCGAGCCCTCTTATCTGGATTATCTTCAATCTCTGCCCGACGGCAAGTGTCCAAGAAAACGTCTACGTCATAACGGAAATCCATAAACCTATTGAATCGGTAGCGGCGCGAATCTGGATCGTAGAGGACTGATTCGCTTCCAAGCGCCCGCCGGAGGCGGTAAATGACGTTCTTGAATTGGCGGTGGAGCTGTTCCCTGGAGCTGTCAGGCCAGAATATTAACCCGATTTGATCTTTACTGGCACCGTATTGCAAAGTCAACAGGTAAAAAAACAATTCCCGGACGGTCTTTTGATGGATCCATTCCGGTGCAGTTAATTTTTTTCCCTGGTAGAGGACTTCCATCTTGCCGAGAGCATGAATGTCGAGCAGCCATGATTGTTCCTGTTCAGCTTCATGTGCAGGTGAGATTGCCTGCCGGAGATCAGGGAGTTTGGTGGAGAACTTTTTTAAGCTATTTTCTAAATCGCGATAAGTAAGCTCGAAATCCGGTTGGCCACGGGAGATTTTAAGCAGTTCGGGATGGGAATACAGGTCAGATAAAATCGGCTGGAAAGTTCCCAGAGGAAGAAGGGTTTTAATTGCTGATGTGAGAAGCTTACGGACTGATTCGTTTTTACCTGCATTAAATGCGGCAATAGCTAACCCCAGGAACGACTGTGCCAGATCAGCCGGTTTGTTGGTTTCCTGAAAAAAGCCATTGGCTTTAAGAAAATCTTCTTCTGCGGAATTGGGATCGCCCTCTGCCAGATACAATCTACCTCGCTCCAGGTGCCACAATCCTAATTCATAGTCGGAGGAATGCTGGCAAACCAGATCATACGCTGTCCTGAGATGATGGTTAGCGGTTAAAAGATCTCCAGATTTACGACTAAGAGCCGAAAAACGGAGCTCTAAATAGGAAAGTAAAAACCCTTCTTTGATCGTTTCTGCCAGCTGATGAGCAAGGTTGTAATAATCTACCGCTTCGGATAAAACATCCAGGTCCAGCGCCAGATCCCCCAAACTGGCGTTGGTGAAAGCTTGGATCCGGAGGTTGGAGGTTTGATTAGCTTTTTGGAGGGATAAATCAAACCAGTCCAGGGCTTTTAAGTAATCCCCTTTGGCATGAGAGAGAACACCAAGATTGTTCATCAAAGAGGCTTGCTGATCAATGTTGTCTAATTTCAACCAGAGTTTAAGGGCCTGTTGATAATGATAATTGGCTTCGGAGAAATTACCCTGAGTTGTAAGCAAGATACCTAAATCCATTTGGACCAGGGCTGCATTTTTTGAATCATTTATGGTCTGATAGGTTTTTAGCGATCGCTGAAAATAAATCTGTGCATTCTTGATATTTCCTAAATTTTGGTAGGCTAATCCAGTTTCCCTTTCGGATTCTGCCAACAGCGTAATATTATCTCCTTTTTCTATTGCTAAATTAAGCGCTTGGATAGCATCTTCTTGGGCATCTGTGTACCGCCCAAGAAGGCGGTAAGTAGTCGCCCGGCACAATAAAGCTCTTGCGAGGTGATTGGTATTTTTTAGAACCCTGGGATGTCTAACGGCCAACTGCAACTGCGAGAGGCCGAGTAGAGGATCACCCATCATGGTAGTGGTAACACCCCGCAGTGCAAATAACTCCGGGTAGTTTTCCAACCCTTGATCGGGAAGGATTTTCAACCAGGCGGCAAGTAAAGTAATTCGGCCGCTGTGAAACAGGGAGCTGCTGGCCTGGGTTATCAGTTTAGCCATAGCATTTGTGTCATCCAGGCGTTGAACTACATCAAATGCTTTTTCCCAGGAAGAATCATTTGTATAAACATCTAAAAGCTGACGAAGCAGTTGATTCTCTTCTTCTGGGTTATCATTCCTGAAACGATATTGCAGAAAATCACGGAAAAGATGATGATACCTGAGCCACGTGCTGTCATCTTCAACCGGCAGAACAAATAGATTCTTTTTTAGCACCTCGGAGATGATTTTTACCCATCTAGTTCCTTTGGGAGGTTTCCCGAAAACCAGCTTGCAGAGCTCAGCATTAAACTCTTCCAGGTATGATGACCGGAGTAGAAAATGCTGGATCAAGGGAGTTTGCTGATTAAGAACCTGCTCTGCTAGAAAATCAAAGATATCCACTCCAGAGACTTTTGCAGATCTCGACTGATTTATCATATTATTTAGGTCGGTTTCAGCAGAAAGCAACAGGCCAGTAATCCAGCCTTCAGATTCCTTCGCCAAAATTTGGGATTCCTGGTTTGTAATGTGTTGTTGGTAATTTTTTTCAAGGAGGGATTTGATTTCTTCAGGCTGGAAGGCCAGGTCTTCAAATCCCAAACCTTTTATTAGAGAACGGTTGACCATCAGTGCCAGGTCAGGCAGGTCAAACAAAGTTCGAGAGGAAAGGATTAAATGGCAATTTTCATCCATTTCCTGACCAAGACGACTTATGAAACGGTTTATCTGTTCATTGTTATCAACCAGGTGGTAGTCATCCAGAATTATGACAAAGTGTTCCGGAATGTTATCGTACATGTCATTAACTAATGTCTGTATCAGCTGATCCAGATCAAAGTTTGGAGAAACGGAATTATCTATCAGAGAAAGTGTGCAGGAGCCGAAATTAGAAAAATTCAGGTTAATTGATTTAATCAGATGAGTCAAGAAACGCTGGAGATCTTGATCGAGCGAATCAAGGGTTAACCAGGAGACCGGGTATTCTGCCTGATGGGCCAGGTCAACCAGCAGAGAAGTTTTCCCATACCCTGCAGGTGCGGAGACAAGCGTGAAACGGTAATCAAGCACATCATCCAGCACTTCCAGAAGGCGGGGTCTGCTGATCAGATCCGGCCGTCGGCGGGGTAGAAGGATTTTAGTGCGGGTAACAGTTATGCTCATTAGTGGAAGACACTAAAGATTAGGGATAATCGACCCATGTTACTATATTTATTATAGAGTAAAATCTGCAGGAAGATACAGCAAATACAAAATATAATTGCCTGATTAATAGAAGACGCAGCTACATTCCGGGAAATAAGAATGGATTCGCCACAATTAAGAGATCAGAAAACTATTAAGCGTTTATGGTGGGCTGTATTCTGGGTTTCATTTCCTTTCGGTGTGCTGGGTTTTTTGCTGCCGATTTATGGGAAACAATTAGGAGCAAGCGCCTTAGAAATCGGGGGATTCTTTTCTGCCTTTTCCCTGGTTCCGGCTCTTATCCGCCCTTTTTTAGGAAGGGCATTGGACCGCTGGGGGAGAAGGCCATTCCTGCTTTTTGGACTCTTTGGATATTTGCTTGCTACCCTGGTATTTGCCTTTGCTGATACCGTAGTGTGGTTGATTGCCGCTCGTTTCTTACAGGGCGTTGGATCGGCTTTTTTGTGGATTGCAGCCTACACCATGGTTGCGGACCTGGCCCAGGCTTCTGGAAGAGGGCAAGAGTTCGGTTCTGTCGATGAAGCATCATACCGGGGTGGATTGATCGGTACCACGATCGGATTCAGCCTAGTTCTGATACTTGAACAGACAACAAATATCAGCTTTGGAAAAATCTGGTTCTGGTTGTTCCTGTTAAACCTGATACCAGTTGGGATTGCAGTAGCAATAGCTTGGACTGGCACGCGGGAAACGATTCCCCGGGAAATATTCCAGCATAAGGATAAAAAACGGTTATCCAAGCAGCTGGTGGCATTGATGGGAATTGTGATGGTTACTGGAGCATCACAGGCTATGGTGTGGCCGCTGCTGATGATATTTTTGCAGGACCGCTTAGGCGCAGGAGTAGCTACTTTGGCGATCGCATATTTGCCGGCTGCCTTGATCAGTTCATTCCTTCCGTCCAGGATGGGCATAATCGCTGATCGATTAGGTCGTAAGGGTCCAATGATCGCAGGATTGCTAGTAGGTGCCGCTGCATCATTGTTAATTCCTCACCTGGGCAGTGTTATAGCATTGGCTGCTCTCTGGGGTCTGGAGACTATTGGATACACGGTATCCAATCCTGCCCAAATGGCGTTTATTGCCGATATTGCGGGAAAGGACGTTCGGGGCACCAGCTACGGGATGTACACTTTTGCGTTTTTCTTGGGAGCTGCTATTGGTCCATTGCTAGGAGGTTGGCTGTATGATAATGTTGGTCACGCCATGCCTTTTTACCTCAATACAGCCGTTTTAATTTTTGGAGCTATTTTAGTTGGCGCGGTGCTGCGCGAACCGAAAAAGAAGTCGCTCGAGACTCAATTTCCGAACATATAAGATCTCATCCTTCACCTAACCCAAAAAATCCCCTTTAATACACACCCTTCCTGATGAGATATTATTGTTATACTGGAAAAGAACAAACGTTCTATTATATTAGGTATAACAAACAGGGAATTTATGAATAAGAATGGGTATTATCAACCAGAAAGCTGTCGGGAAGGGCAAGTTTATTTTATTCGTGACGAGAGTAAATTAACCAGTATTAAGTATAAACAGGTTGAATTTCTGGATTATAGACCTCATCCGGGGGAATTGATAATCAAAGAAGATGGCGTAACAAAGGTTATTCACCGCAGATTGCTGTATTCACGGAGCATTGGAAGTTATTAGTAGTTCTCGAGAGTAAAATTGAAGGTTTTGAATTCAGATTAATAAGACTCGAGCACATCGCCGGAGACCTTATCCGGCTGTGAAGTGACTGCATAGGCGGCATGTTGGGAGTAAAACCAGGTTTGGAAAGCGTCCAGGGTAGTGATGCTCAATTGTGTTTCGCGCAGCTTTTCCAGACTATTTTGTTCGCGAGCGATTCGAGCTTTGAGAGCTTCTGGGGATAACCCTCTATTCGGCACACTTTCGAAAATCAGCTGGTGGTCCGTTGTCTGGGGAGTTAATCCATAGATCCATTCAAACGCGGCTTGAGTTCGCGGCAGATGGAATTCTGATGTTATTACCAATAAGTGCTGCATCTTTGTTGGCTCAGCAAATAGCAACCGGGAAAAGTAAGCATTTCCGATAGTATCGTATGAGCTGATTTCGGTTAGGAGTTGAGCAGGATCAACGCCCTGTTGGACCAGGTAATCAGCAGCTGTGCGTGATTCAAAAATCGGGAATCCGTGTTCATTCAGCGGAAGTGGTTTGTGAACGGTACCTCCAGATAAAAAAATGATCCAGCGGGTTTGTGATATTAACGCTTGTGCCCGCTCAAGCCTGGCCAAGGTCCAGGGCGGAAGCGAGCCATCTGTCTGCAAACCGCCGCCGGGAATGAAAATGCAATCATATTGTGTCATAGATATTTTTTACCACCAAAAGGATTTCCCATCCAGTTAAATGTCTAGATGGGAAACCTTGATTGGCGTTTAAGCCGATTCTGAATGATTCTGGTCACTATGATTATTACCAGTGAAACTTCAATCAGGTCATGGTGTTTTGCAAGTTTTGTTGGTGTCATTCCATAAGCAGCTGGCTGCGCTGCAGTCAGTTCTGTTGGTGTGCTTTGCACAGCTATCCCCTCCACCAGGTTTTGATGCCTTTGGAGTAGGAGTGGGTTCTGGGGGCGGGTTTACTTCCGGCACATCTAAGAAACCTGGTAGATAGAGGTAACATTTTTTTTCGCCTACCAACACTAGTTTCCAATCTGAATCAGCGACCTGGCCAATGAGGGGAACCAAATCGCCAGCTAGTGCGATTGCCTCAACGTGGTAATCAATTCTGGGTCCAGCCCGGCAGTTGGTGTTTTCTTCCAATTCGTATATGACAAATATCTGCTCAATTTTGTCCCATCCAAAATTTTGTTTTATCTTGTGATAACCATCCTCTAGTGTGATAGTTACTCCAGTAACGTCCTGGTCTGTCAACGGTTCAGTCCAGATTCCGTTAGACAAATCACCAATATTGTAGCTCGATGACGATTGCTGGTTTGTGATTGAAACGCAGTATTCTCCGGGTGTCAGAACTATAAACTCATACCAGCCGTTAGGGGTGTTTTTATAATCTAATCCGGTAGAGGGGCAGGGTCCTGCGCCGAGATCAACCCGGACATCGATTAACACTGTTGGTTCTGTTTCTATATCCCAAATACCATCGGCGTGAATCCCAATGCCGCCTGTTATTTTGCATTTGGGATCTAAAACAAATTGGTTTCCGAGGGGAACATAAAAGCTTGTTTGGGGACACTGATCCTGATAAACCATGCCCCTGATTTCTGCTGAGCAGTTGGAGTATGTGCCCCAGGTAAACTCATGAATATCAGAAAAGGGACCGACTTCTGATCCGACCCTGGGGGCAATTCGCCAAAAGACAGATGAACAGTTCGGAAACGTTTCCTCTAAATACATATAGTGATTGGAAGTGACGCCAGATTTGAGGATATTGGTAAAATTTGGATCGGATGCAAATTCATAGGTATAGGCCGCAGGCAGACAATTTCCGGGGTAGTACCATTGAAATTTATAAGAAGAACTGGGGCTGATCCAGCTTTTATCAATGGGAAGCTTCAGTACAGGTGCGAGAAGGGAATCTCCCGCACAAATAGGTCCTGCATAAAAGATACGAGTTTCTGAGTTTTTCCCGTACAGGAGGCCGCTCGTGCGATACGAATAGGCAACCCAGGTATATTCTCTTCCAGGTTTTAAGGTGAAGTCAGGGGAAAAGACGGAGTTAAGCCCTGAGGTATATAAGGAGCTGCCATAATAATTAGTATCCTCCATAGAAATTGCTATACTAAATTGTTCAGGAGTGCAAGATTCATTATGATGCCAGCTGAAGGTGGGTGTCAGTGAATTGACTACCTCCCCATCTGCAGGTCCGTCTAAAATAACGTCGAAAGTTGCATATTCGGCGGTTGTACAATCAGGGTCGCAGCCTGCTGTGAGGAGGACAATTGGGATGATTGCCAGAAGCAGCGCCAGGGTCTTTTTTGACATTGAATTCTCCTTATACACTGGATCATGTTTGACCGGTTTTATATTCAGTAAAAGCTTGCTCCTACAATATCTTGCCTGCCGTAGTTTGTTAGAAAAAACTATTAAAGCAATAAAGAGAAGTCTAGTAAGAAAAAATGAATGTTTTTCCCCCAAAAATGTAACCCTACTTGGTATTATTACAGAAAAATGTCGATTTTCAACTGAAAGTCGACACTTTTAGCTATTAAGTGTGATCCAGGATCGAATTAAATTTGAAATTTTCCATCTTTCATGAGTATTTTTCCATCCACTTCTATCGTGCAGTCCGTGGGCACAACATCGATATGAACCTCAGAAACCCAGTTGGCGCCGGTCATATCACCGATAGGATCGCCAAATGCGACATGGATGCCTGGGATTTTTTCATCCTGGAGCAGGTTGCCGCTTAATACAGTAACCGCAGTATTGGTGCCGATTGCGAATTCGCCCACCCGCCGGCCGTTTTTTGCTGAATTGAGGTAATCCCAGATCTCATTAGCAAGTTCATCGTTTTCGCAAGAGACCTTTTCAACCAAGCTATCTCGAATTTCAAAAGTTACCGGCGTATCCAATACACCATATTTTGGTGAAAAATAATCCCCCAGAACATCCGCTACCAGAATACCGTTTATATTGTCAGGGCAGGTAAAAACTTCCCCCTCTGGTAGGTTACCCCAATCACCTGGTTGATGATACAACCCGTGGCAAGGGACCCATTTGTAATCAGGATTAAAATGAGCTGTTATATCAGAACCTTTTGCGGAAATTACCCGGATGGTTTGGGCATCTTTAACCAAATTATAAACTTCAAGCGTTAATCGGTTTATCTGGAAGTAATCTGCGGTCATGCCTTCCCTGATTAGACGGGGAGTGATGCTAACCATGTGGCCGTGGCGCGGAGAGGTAAGCCCTGTATCAGCAAATGCACGCCTTGATTTCAAGCTCATTTCCATGCGCATTTTTACTTCTCCCTCTTTGCTGTCCGCTGCAAAAAATGTCACCGTCGGTTTGAAGTCGATCATATCCTGGATGAGAATTTCAGGAACAGAAGTTAAAGGACGTTCACCGTAGTGCTCTAATGTGACTAGCTTGGTCTGGGCACCAGTTTTTGAAGATTCATGGGAAAGGGCTTTTCCAACAATCAGGGTCTCTTGATCGGTGATTATGAAAACACGGTCGTTTTCTTTGATGTTCATGCAGATATGGATCGCATTATTAATCCCCAGATCAAATTCAGTATCGGTCATGATTGTCTTCTTGTGTATTATTCTCTTGAACAGAGGATCATAATCTTGTTAAATGTTAAACTTGAAATAAATTACATCACCGTCCAAAACGATATAGTCTTTGCCTTCAATCTGTAGTTTACCGGCGTCTCGTGCGGCGGCACTGCTGCCGTATTCAGCAAAAACTGAGAAAGGAATTACTTCTGCTTTGATAAATCCTTTCTGGAAATCAGTGTGAATTTGACCGGCAGCTTCCGGAGCTTTGGCGCCGTTTTGGACCGTCCAGGCCCGCGCTTCAAGCTCATTATAAGTGAAGAAACTGATCAGATTCAAGGTTCGGTATCCGGTTTGGATAACCTGTTCCAAACCGCTGAGTTGAATGCCTGATAAGGTCATATATTCTGATTTTTCAGTATCATCCAGCATGTTGAGTTCAGACTCAATCAGAGCACTGATCTGAACTACTTCTGCACCCTCTTTACGAGCGATTTCGTTAATTACGTCTAGGGCGGGATGCTTAGAGGAAAGATTCTCTTCCGCGATGTTAACAGCGTAGATCACCGGTTTTGCTGTCAAAAAACGCAGTTCCTGATTAAGTCGAAAGTAATCTGGATGATTACGCTCAATAAAAATTGACAACGGATCCCCGGATTGCAAGTGCTCAAGGATCAATTCTGACATCTTTAGATCGGAGGCGAGATTTTTATCTCCTTTTACCTGGCGAGACAATTTTTCAATCTTTTTGATAATTTGCTCCAAATCTGCCAGGATAAGTTCAACCTGAACGATCTCGATATCCTCCTTGGGATCGGGATGTTCGCTGATGTGGACTACATTGGGATCTTCGAAACAGCGTACAACATGCAATAAGGCATCCGTATTGCGGATTGTTCCCAGGAATTGATTTCCAAGGCCTTCGCCTTGGCTAGCGCCTTTTACAAGACCGGCAATGTCCAGAAATTCAATGGTAGTTTTGATAGATTTTTTAACACCAACTAAATTAGCTAATTTATCCAGGCGATCATCAGGCACAGGGACCACTGCCTGATTGGGTTCTATGGTGCAAAATGGGTAATTGGCAACTTCCGCATTTTGCGCCTGGGTCAGTACATTAAATAGCGTGCTTTTGCCGACATTGGGTAAACCAATAATGCCGATTTGAAGCGGCATACTATCCTCCCGGGCAGTTTTGTTATTCCTTGTTCAATAATACCAGATGCTATTTCGAGAGATCCAGTTTAATGTTAACTATGGTAAGATGGAGAAATTCATGAGAGAAATTATATTGGAGATGGATGTGGAATTTTTATTATAGAGGTACTTGTTATAGTATAGGGGATTTTTATTATCATTTTTTATAAACGAGGGAGATTAATTAATGACAATTGCTATTATTTCTGATACTGATACCAGTTTACCCAAAAGCAGTTTGGATGAATTCGGAATTCGCCAGGCATCAATAACGATCCATTTTGGAGAGGAGATCCTGAAAGCCAACCTGGATATAACTGATGAGCAGCTTATCGAGCGCGTAAATCTGGAGGAGAAATTGCCCACAACTGCGGCACCCTCACCTGGAGATTTTGTAGAAGTCTATCAGGATGCTTTTGATGGAGGGGCTGATGAAATCATTTGTCTCACTGTCAGTGGAGAGGTAAGCGCTACCTACCAGGCGGCGCTTGCGGCAAAAGACCTCCTTCCCGGAAAAGAAATCACTGTCGTTGATACCAAAAGTATCAGCATGGGACAGGGATTTATGGTTTTAAAGGCAGCGGAAATGGCCCGGGAAGGAAAAAGCCGGGAGGAAATTTTAGCCGCAGTGGAAGATGTTCGGGAAAGAACTCATTTATTTGCTGCTTTGGAAACACTAAAGTTTATGGCAATGGGCGGACGTGTAGGGAATTTGACAGCAGAGATGGCAAATATTTTCAGCATTAAACCCATTCTTACCATTAAAGATGGAAAACTGGATCTACTGGAAAAAGTCAGGACCAGGAAAAAAGCCTGGAGCAGAGTGCTTGAGCTGACCGCAGCCGGATTGGGAAATGGCGAAATTGAAAAGATCTTTATTTTGCAGGTGGCAGCCATACAAGAAGCAGAAGAATTTGAAAAATTGCTTCGGGAAACAATTCCTTGCCCGGAAGTTATTCAAATGACTGAGCTAACTCCAGGACTTTCAGTTCATACCGGGGCAGGTTTGGTAGGTGTTGCTTTCACCATAAAAGAATAATAATTTCAGAACGCTACTCCATTTGGGCGAGAGAGCAGGATAACAGCTCAATAATTCAGTTTGCTGTAGATTTTGTTTTAATTTGTAATTATTGACAACAATCCAACCAAATTGCTATTAATACTTTATCTATAGTTAAAGCCCTGAATAATTTATAATTTCCAAGAGTACTTAACGGTTTTGCACGAGACATTGAGAGGAGAAAGAATGGAAAAATCACAATATAACGCCACTGTTGTAGGTAAAATTCTACTCACACCCGATATTATGACTTTAAGGGTGGATACAGATGAGCCCCGAAATGAATTTAATGCGGGTCAGTATACAGTGATTGGCTTGTATGGCAGTGAAGAGCGTTCACCTAATTCAATACCTGAGACAGATCCTGCAGATCCCGAGAAATTGCTTCAGCGTCCATATTCCATCGCTTCAGCAACTGGGCAACTTCAGCAGTTTGAATTTTATATTTCCCAGGTGAAATCAGGCCAGTTGACACCGCGTTTATTTAACCTGGAGCCAGGTGATCGTATCTTCGTCAGTAAACGTATCGTGGGTGTATTTACCTTAGCTGACACGCCAGAAAATCAAGACATCGTGATGATTGCTACAGGGACTGGCATGGCGCCGTACATCAGTTTTTTACGGTCGTACTTGATTTCCAGACCGGAGTCAAACATGGCAGTAATCCAGGGCGCGGCGAAACAGTGGGATCTAGGGTATTACAGTGAACTCTCTTTCCTGGAGAACACCTTTAAGAACCTGTTTTATATTCCAACATTAACTGATGCTGATAAAACCTGGACTGGGCACCAACTCTGGATAGAACAAATACTGGAGAAAAATGTTCTTAAGGATGAAGCAGGGATAGAAATTGATCCTGATAAAACCCATTTCTTCTTATGCGGAAATCCAAAGATGGTTGATAATGTCTCGGAATGGCTGGCTCAGAAGGGATATACAAAACATACCCGGAGAGAAGCTGGAGCACTGCACGTTGAAGAATTCTGGTCGTAATTAGTTATTAATAATATTTACTTAACCTGAAGCTTGTTTTTTACGGCTTCAGATTTTTGTATTTTTTATCGATTGTTAGGAGATGAAGGATGGTAAAATACCCTCTGAAACCCGTTTGTACCATTCTTTGGAAAATGGTTATTGAATTATGGAAGAAAATAATATTGTTGTGAAATTACGGGGTAATGTAAGGGATATCTACAATATTTTCAAGATATCAGCAAAAAGCTTTCAGCAAGAAGGGGGAACTCGGGGAGCAGCAGGGATGGCGTATTACACTTTATTCTCTTTGTTCCCCCTTTTGATTGTCCTGGTTACGATTGGATCTTATTTTATTGATGCCAGTCAGGCCAGTAGTCGGGTTACTCAGTTGGTGATCAGTGTTATCCCCGTAGGACAAGATCTGGTGGAAAGGAATATTGAACGTATTCTTGTTTTGCGAAATTCTATCGGAACCCTGGGGTTAATCGGGCTGTTGTGGTCTGGATCAAACGCATTTTCAATGATGGTGCATAATATCACCAGTGCTTGGCCGGTAGATGAAAGACGGAAATTTTTTGAAAAGAGGATGTTTGGCCTGGCAATGGTAATCATTATGATCTTGGTTTTGTTTGTGTTGACGTTATCCTCAACCGCCTTAAATGTTCTTGTAAAATTCCAGGAAACAGTACCGGGATTAGATTTATTGTTTACTTCCTGGCTAGGGGGATTCGGCGCAAAAATGCTCTATTGGGCAGTACCGTTCCTGTTCTTTTATAGCCTTTATCGGATTATCCCGATGGGCAGGGTGCCAATTAAAGCTGCTGGTTTCAGTTCTCTAGTCATCACATTGATCTGGCGTTTGGCATCAAATGCTTTCCAGTGGTACCTGGGGAGTGGATTTTCCCGTTATGAGGTGATTTTTGGGTCTTTAAGCGCAATAGCAGTTCTCTTGCTCTGGATATATATCAGCAGCGTAATCCTTTTCTTCGGTGCTCATCTCTGTGCAGCCAGTGCTGGTAAGATATCTACTATTTCAACCCCTAATTAAATTTTCCACTGGAAAAATACAATTTAGAATCGCAATCGGAGCCGCTAAGCTCCCGGGTAGTGATTTTAAGTATTTTTGGGTTTGTTATTCTGAATAAAACCAATCCAGGAATACGCTTAAGATGGCCAGATTTTTCTCAAAATCTGAGTCCTGGTGGTTGGTGAGCTCTATATCGACGGCTGGGATTCCCTGGTCGGAAGCCCAATCGACTAGCTGGCCGGTATAACTACAGCCGGTGTCAAACGGCGGATAAGGATAATCACTGACAGCTGCCAGCGCATCTGCCAAGGAGAGCGAGCCTATATCTGGAGGTTGACCACCGGGGAAAATTCCCAGCGCAGCGCTGTGGTAGCTGATAAATGCCTGGAGATCATGCGCTTTGATAAAAGCCATCAGAGCTCTGGTTTCCGGCTCAGAGGCGGCAGCTTTGCCTCCTGTAATGGGAATATAATCCCAGCATCCTGCTCGGGGCCATTCTGCCTCCCAATTGGAGGGAAAATTCCGGTTGATATCCACATTATTTTCGTTTGCCCTTCCTCTGAAGCCTCTTGATCGGGCGAAACCGTCCGGATTCAGAGCGCGTAGAATATACAGGGTTTGTTCCAGAGGCACAACTTCAGGATGATTGCCTAGATAACCAATAAGTTCATCTGCAAGCACAATTGTATTCCATTCGTAACCGCCGTGGATTCCGGCGACGATCATCTTTTCCACCGGTCCATTTCCAAATTGATAGACTTCCAGAGGACGTCCGGCCACGCTAATACCAATTACTTGCGCTTGCGGATGCCGCATTTCAAGTGTTGAACTGGGAGGGATTATGGTGGTAGTTGGAGGGAGAACAGTAATTGTTGGTGGCAAGGGCGATGCCGTTTCAGATGGCTGGGGTGTTATTGAGGGAGTATTTGACGGCGTTAGTGAAATTTCTTTTAACAGCACACCGGTTTTATTAAGAGTAAAAAGAGCTAAACCTCCGGATGCTATTACAACTGTGATCCAGAGTAATATTACTATTCTGGAAAGGTTTTTGCGTGTAGACATAAATAATAATTTATGGAACCTTAGAAAAGGAGAATTATTAGCGGTCAGGATTTTTTAATACAGTGACAGAATCTATCAGCAACGTATTGCAGCCGGTATCGATCCAGGTGCCTAAAAAGGTTTCATCCACCTGGTAGGATTTAACGGTATATATTTCCCGGCCTATGATGTTAACGATGTCCCAGTTCTCGATTGTGAGCAGCTGCTGATAAATGGCTTTATTGGTCGGAATTGCATGGATTAAATTAATTGAACCGTTAGGCGGCTCTGGATTAGTAGATTTCCAGGTGTACTTATGGTTTACTACGCTGGTTTCCACCAGATCCGGATCGGAGTAATCTGCAGTGGTGACCAGTATGTCGTGGGTGAGAATTTTAAATTCATTGATACGGATGGGCGAGATGTGACGTACCGTTCCGATATATTTAGTCTTGCCCTGACCTTCAAATTGGACTTCCCAATACAAATCCTCAGCTTCAATCTTTTCGTATGAATTACTGATGATTAGATTGTCAAAATCCGCACCAGCTAATCCGAAAAAACTAGTATTTACCTGATAATAATAATATCCTCCCGTGGCTAAAATTGCGATTATAAATATAAATCCGCAGAAAAGGGGAAGAGAAAAAAACCATTGGAAAGGCAGGAGCAGCAGGGCACCAAGCCGGGAATTTGTTTTGGAAGATTTTTCGGAATGGACTGCTTTTTTTGACAAAGAGTTGGAGGATGGTTCTACTGTTGGTCTCTGGGATTGGTCCAATTTTCTGAGATAACCAAGCGCGCCTTGATGGTTTGGATCCAGAGATAAAATCCTCTTTAAAATAGTGCGTTTTTCTTTTTCATTGGCAGCAACTTCAAGAGCCCAGGTCCAGGCTGTTAGATTGGAGGGGTTTTCCTTCACTTCAGCCAGGATTAATTTACGGGCCTTGGATTTATTTCCGGCTTTGAGTGCTTTTATTGCAGATTGCAATCGATCGGTATATTTATTTTTCATTTCGTTATATAGGATATAGATTATGTTCGTTGATTGACCGGAACAGTATTCCAGAGCTATAAAATAATATCACGAAAAGGAAATCCGATAGCAAAGGACTGAGCAGTTAAATATTTTGTAACCCCGGGCGTTTTCTAAGAATGGAAAAATACCGGCAGACGTGTTAATTAGATTTGTTTATCGAGCAGTCATTATCAAACCAGACAGTTAAGTTATAGCCCGAGCTTATGGATTGAGAGATGAATGTAAATATTATTTGTTTGGTTGCGTTGCTTCCGATAGTTCTTGAACCACCTGTCCAACCAGAAGTGATTGAAATTGATGGGGGCGGTGCAGCTAGATCCCAAATTTTAGCCGATCCTAAAAAGATCTTATCCAGGGCGTCATTTTCTGCCGGCCAAGTCAGGTTAATCTTTGTAACGGTTAAT
>JAUWEC010000186.1 GCA_030608465.1 Chloroflexota bacterium | reverse complement strand
ACTTTTTGTGATATTTCCTATTTCAATCCTAAGGTACCACGAAACTCCAGACAAGATATGGAGATAATATTTAACTTGAGTTTGGGAATATATTAATGGAAACTATTATATGAGAGTGCAGTATAACATAATTCGAATTTATAACAAGGACTTGCTTTGACAGACTTGCTTTGATTTGGTCCTCAAGAAGTGTATCATTCAATAAGTAAGCAGTACCTTAAATACTCCCCTCTCGCCAGCTTTGTTAATTGCCGTGATACTGTCAGTAATATGGAATGATTCTTCAACTAATGAAACTGGATCCACCAGCCGATCAATTATCAATTTCAACGCAGGGCTAAACGGACCGCACCTGGATCCAATAAGTGTAATTTCATCCACAACCAATGAGGATGGGTTAATCTCAAGCGTGCCTGCATATGTGCTTTTCATGACAATCGTCCCCCGGCTGCGGACTGCTGACCGGGCAACTTTGAAGCCGGTAGGGGATCCTGTTGTATCGACGACAATATCCATCATTCCTGGTGTAATATTGTCTTCATCCAAAACTTTAATACCACGTTTTTCCAACAATCTCCTCTGCTTTGAATACCGGGCAACAACAGTCAGGTCACAATCAATAAGGGAAATAGTTTGGGCAACAAGTTGACCGAGACGTCCAGCTCCCACTACCAAGACTCTATCAGTCGGGCTTATGTTTACCTGTTCCTGAATCTCCAGGGCAGCGGCTAATGGTTCAGTGAATACTGCCCCTTCATCCGATATTGAATCAGGTACGATGTGAAGGTTTTCAGCAGGCAGGGTGAAATAATCCGCAAAGGCACCATTCCGTCCTGAAATTCCCAGTACAGTTCGGTTGACACAATGCGAGGCTCGATCTTTTTGGCAATGGATACAATATCCACAGGTAATATTGATTTCGCCCACAACACGTTTTCCCTCTAAATCAGGAAAATCAGGAGCTTTAACCACTTCTCCTACAAATTCATGACCCGGTATTCCAGTAAAAGGATAATAACCATTGACCAGCTCCAAATCCGTGCTGCAAATTCCAGATAATCTGGGCTGGATTAATACATCACCTTCCTCTAATTCAGGGAGGGGAACATCCGTCCGAAATTGAAGTTGCTGATTTTCAAGCCACAAAGCTCTCATATTAAACTCTTTGATCTTAAGAGGGTCGTTGAATTCCGCTGATAGGCAGCGTAAATCCGCCGTCAGCGATAATTGTTTGCCCTCGTATCATTTTTGCTGCTGGAGAACAGAGGAAAACGACAATCTGAGCCACTTCCTCTGGTGTGATATTTCTTCCTGCCGGTGTTTTCTCGGCAATCTCCTCCAATAGATCCTCATCTTGCATGGTGTTAAAATGTCGTAAAGCGTCAGTCGCTACTAAACCGGGTGATACTGCATTGACTACAATATTACTGGGGGCCAATTCAACAGCCAGATAACGGGTTAAGGATTCAATAGCTGCTTTGCTGGCACCCACAACAGCATACTCAGGCAGTACCCGGAATGATCCCGGACTGGAAATACTAACGATCCAACCTTCACCCTTTTTCTCCATTAATGGGACTGCTTTTTGAGCTAAAAAGAGGTAAGCCCGGGCATTAATATCCATGGTCCAATCCCATCCCTTCGGGCGTTGTTCCATTATAGGACGGTTGTAGCCGGATCCTGCATTACTGATCAAAAAATCTAACCCTCCAAAAATCCGATCCGTTTCAGCCACTAAATGCTCTAAGTCATCTATCTTACCCACATTGGCCTTTATGATTTCCGCTTTGACGCCTAATTTATTTATCTCATCTGCGGTTTCTTCGGCTGGTTCCCGATTCCGAAAATAATTTACAACGACATTAGCGCCCAATGATGCAAAATTTAGGGCAATTGCCCGCCCTATTCCTCTTCCTGATCCCGTGATCAAGGCAGTTTTTCCGATAAATTCGCTGTTTTGCATGAGCTGCTCCTATTTGCATTATAGGTCTATTCTAACAAGATGGGCGGAGAAACGCCAGTTTTGCTTCTTTCTCCATAGCTGAGGTTTCATTTTATATAATCCTTTTTCCGCTAATAAAAAGACCATAACTACAGGGCAAAAGCTACCTCGGATTATCCATAAATTCCATCTATAGCAATCTATCGATAAGGCTTATAGGGCTTGTGATTAATTGCACTTATCGGGATTTGGACCCAGTCCTATACTTTCATTTGGCGTGCAATTAAATAATCAGTTGATTGTTTGAGTATTGTTATGAACCCATTAAAAACTTCCGAAGCCCAGGAACAAGCTGAATATTGCGGCATCTTAGGAAATGCACATCGAATCCAGATTGTTTGGATCCTTGGAGACCGCGAGCTGACCGTTAGCGAAATTTCGGAGGAAATAAACGCCTCCATGCAAAACACTTCGCAGCATTTACGGTTGATGAAGAATAAAGGTGTTTTGGGGTCACGGCGGGATGGAAGAGAAATTTATTACCGAATCACTGATACTAAATTCAGCAAAATCTGTCCTGTGATCTCGAAGAATAGATAAATCAAAGGCACATATTATATTTTTAAGGAGAAACTCATGTCCCCAGAAGAACTAGAAAATGTTGTAGCTGCTGAAACCGTCGATGCTCGGGCAATGGCTTGCCCCGGTCCTCTGTTGGAAGCGAAAAAAAGCATTGGCAAAGTTAAAGTAGAAGAAGTACTTGAGCTTTGGGTCGGCGACTCAAACACAAAAAATGATATGCCCCGCTGGTGCGCAAAAGTCGGACACGAATACCTGGGTGAGCTGCAAGCCGATGGATACGAACGCTTATTTATCCGTCGAAAAAAATAAAATTCAGAAATCCAAGTATCCCGCAAACTTAATTAGCTTGCGGGATACTTCTGTGTCTGCATAGAGGACAATTATTATGGAAAATTGCGCAGAATATGAAAAACCAAAAATATTAATTTTGGCGACGATATCCGGAGGGTATGCTGGCGCTGACGCTGTAGGACAACTACATGCTGAATACCCCAACAATACCTACATCCTGCCTGTAATCTGTCCCAGTATGTTCTCGAAGGATTTTTATCTTCGGTCGTTTAAGCGCGGAATTGACGGCATTCTCGTCATGTACAGCGGAACGGACAGCCCTTACAAAGGCGGTCCTGAGCGGGCTGCTACGATGATTAATGAAACCTATCCATTGATGAAAGAACACGGGATAGATACCAGGCGGTTGAAGTTAGCCGCGATTTGCACCGTCTGCACAAAACCATTTATTAAAGAAGTTACTCAAATGGATAAACTGCTGGAAGATATTGGTTTTGTTCAGGATGAGATGGAAGCCTTTCCAGGACCGGAATCGGTTGCAGCATAAACCACTCTTATCAGAACATACAAAGATGGAGTCTCTTGCAGACAAAACCATAGAGGAGAAACACCTTTGAGAAAAATTCAAGTTGATGCTCTCGTTGTTGGCGGCGGAATATCAGGGATGCAGACAGCTCTTGATTTGGCCGATCAGGGTTACCAGGTCGCTCTGGTAGAAAAGGAAGCCAGTATTGGCGGCAAGATGATTGCTCTCAGTAAAGTATTCCCCACCCTGGACTGCTGCAGCTGCATTACTACACCTAAAATGTCCGCTGTTGCCCACCACGCAAACATTCAAATGCTCACCTACCATGAAGTTCAGGGAGTTAGGGAAACAGAGGGGGGATTTACAGCTGCAGTCCTTAAAAAGCCCCGCTATGTGATTGAAGAAAACTGTACCGGATGCAGACAGTGCGAATATGTCTGCCCCATTAATCTTCCCAGCTCCTTTGATCTGGATTATGGAGCTACGAGAGCAGTTCGAGTTCCCTTTTCTACCGCAGTTCCTCAATATGCAGTCCTGGATATTGAAAATTGTATTCTTTGCGGCAAATGTCAGAAAGCCTGCCCAGCAGATTGTATTGATTTTACCCAGAAACCTGAAAATCTTGAAATCGAAACTGATGCAATCATCCTGGCGACAGGATTTGAAACCACTTCCCGTTTTGCCAAAAAAGAATATGACGCGGAACAGAATCACAATGTAATTAATGCCATGTTCATGGAACGCCTGCTGGCGCCAACCGGTCCTTACGGTCGCGTGATCAGGCCTGGAGATGGGAAAGAACCGGATTCCATCGCGTATATTCAATGCGCCGGATCCAGAGACACAACTTTGGGAGTTGAATACTGCTCGCGGGTTTGCTGCATGTATGCTGTCAAACAAGCAATGCTGTTGGCTGGATCACTTCCCATGGCGGATATCACAATATATTACATGGATATCCGAACCTTCGGAAAAGGATATGAGCAATTCTTCCAGACCGCAAAAACAATGGGGATTGAATTTATTAAAGGTAAGGTTGCTTCGATTAAAGAAGATGAGAACCAGAACCCTGTGCTGAGAGTCGAGTTGATAGATGAGGGTTCTCAAGTTGTAGAAAAAACACATGATCTGGTTGTTCTTTCCGTAGGCTTGCTGCCCGGTTACGATCCAGAACGGATCTACCAGGTCTCTCTTGCAGATGATGGCTTTATTAATATCCCGCAAACCAACACTTTCCCTTGCGTTACAGAAAGATCAGGTATCTTCGTAGCCGGCACTTCAGCTGGTCCGATGGACATTGTGGACAGTATCATTTTGTCCGGATCTGCAGCGTCTGAAGCGGCAGCATATATTGAGAACAAGAAAAAATCCTTAACCTCAACAGAAGAAAGAGAGAATGTCTATGCCTAACAAAGAAAATGACGAAATCAAAATTGGTGTATACACCTGCTATTGCGGGGGAAATATCAATGATGTAGTCAATTGTGAAAAAGTCGCAAAACAATTAGAAAACTTTCCCGATGTGGTTGTATCACGCACACATATGGCAATGTGTTCAGATATAGGACAGTCCTTGATAGAAGAGGATATCAAGGAAAATGGTGTCAACCGGATAGTGATTGGCGCCTGTGCTCCCTCTCTTCATGAACAGACCTTCCGGGGGACCCTCACAAGAGCGGGACTCAACCCTTACCTGTATTACCATGTCGGTATCAGAGAACAGGACAGCTGGGTACACAAGAGCGACTGTGAGGGAGCAACTGAAAAAGCCGTTAGATTAATGGCAACCGGGCTTGCTAAAGCCCGACTTTTGGATCCCCTGGCTCCCATTAAATTAACTGCTGAAAAGCATGCCCTTGTTATCGGTGGAGGGATCGCCGGACTGCGTTCAGCTTATGATATCGCCCTTAGAGGACTTCAAGTTACCCTGGTTGAAAAATCACCTTTCCTGGGAGGTAGGGTTGCACAATTAGATACCCTGTTCCCAACCAATGAAAATGCCCGGGAAACTCTACATGATGTAATTCTTAAGGTGATCGAGCATCCCAA
>JAUWEC010000084.1 GCA_030608465.1 Chloroflexota bacterium | reverse complement strand
TTCCTGAATATACTGCTCGAAGAGTTCTGCTGTTTCCAGATCCATTCTGGGAAGCGATTCCTCATAAAAACCTACCACAAAAGGCAATAAACCAAAAAGTAGTTCCTGATCTCCTTTTGAAAACCGGATTAACCCCTTCCTGACCATGCCTTTTAAGGTTCGCCGGGCTTGTTTTTCTGGCAGGTTTGCCCTGGATGAAATTATCTTAGCCGATTCCTTTTCAAAATTCATCTCTGAAGCCAGAATTGCTTCATCTGGTGTAAAGTATTTTTCCAGCAGGCGCAGTTCTATTCCGCTTTCTGTTGCCGGGTATCGATTTGGCAGATCATCCAATTTTTCTGCTAGTTTTTTGTAGATTTCCCGGTTCATTTCAACTCTCCTTGTTCTGATGGTGAAATCCAGTTGAAGATAAAACTTATACGCCCAGGCTCAAATAGATTCAATCAATTTAGAAGCTTCATGAATAATAATATCAGACACCTCAGATTTTTCCATCAATGGAAGTTCTTCTATGCGGCCATCCTTCCAAATTAGCGTTACCTGGTTTTTATCGGATCCAAATCCAGAATCTTTCCGACTGATATCATTTGCAACAATCAGGTCAAGCTCCTTTATTTTCAGTTTTAATGATGCGTTTTCCTGAAGGTTCTCAGTTTCAGCAGCAAAACCGATTGTCAACCGGGGTCCAATTCCAACAGGTTTCTTTCTCTGAGCCAGTTCACCGAGGATATCCGGTGTGGTTTCCAAGTTGATTATGGACAAACCACCCTGGTCTTTTTTTATTTTATGATTTTTTTCTTGAGCCGGTTTGTAATCGGCAATGGCTGCAGCCATGATCAGCAGGTCGGCATTTTCGGTTTCCTTCAATACAGCAGCTGACATCTGTTCAGCGGTTGTGCCGTCAATTTTTAAAACACCAACCGGGGGAGATAAACAAACTGGACTTGAGATTAATACCACTTCAGCACCTTGGTCCATTGCCGCCTGAGCCAGAGCGAAGCCCTGTTTTCCTGATGACTTGTTAGATATAACCCGAACCGGATCAATCGGTTCCTGAGTTCCGCCCGCTGTAACAACCACTTTTTTCCCTTTCAGAACACCATCCTTTCCCAAAAATACTCGCAGATGTCCCAAGAGCTGGTCAGATTCCAGCATCCGCCCTTTCCCTGATATACCTGAAGCAAGATGGCCTGCAGCGGGACCTAAAAGCCTTACTCCACGTTTTTCTAAGATTTGAAGGTTTTCCTGAGTCGCCGGATGAGAATACATGCCCCCGTCCATCGCCGGAGCCACCAGCAGTTTGGTACGGGATGCCAGAGCGCTTACAGTAAGCAAATTATCCGCTAATCCGTTGGCAAGTTTTGCAATCGTGTTCGCAGTAGCTGGGGCAATCAAAAAGGCCTGGTTTTCTTCCCCTAACTCAATGTGGAGAACATGATCGTCAACCTGCCATAAATCTTGATCGATGTAAGCTCTGCGGCCTGTTACTGACGAGAAAGTCAGGGGAGAAACCAGCTTGGCGGCAGATTCGGTCAAAATAACATCTACCAATGCCCCAGATTGGGTTAATTTTGACGCCAGGTATACAATTTTATAAGCGGCAATTGATCCGGTAACACCCAGAACAATTCGTTTTTCTTCAAATACCTTCATTTGAGATTCCTTATTATGCCTTCTGGTTAATGATTTACAGCCAGCTGTCTTTCTGGGGAAACCGGGCCAGAACCCGAGATGTTTAAGTTTCCCAAAGTCTATAAATTCCTAAGATTACCCAAGCCAAGTTGTGAACTAGAATTTTCCCTTCCATTATTGGTTCATATCCCAAACGATCCGCAGTCCATCCAGTGTTAGCCAGGGGGCAACGATATCTATCATTTGGGTTTCCCGGGCAATAATCTCTGTTAATCCTCCGGTAGCGATAACCTTCATTTCAGGACCCAGCTCAGCGCGAAAACGAGTGACCATCCCTTCAACCAAACCTACATATCCGAAAATTAATCCTGACTGCATGGAATGGGATGTATTCTTTCCAATAACAGCGGGGGGGGTGCTTAACTCTACCCGGGGTAGTTTGGCTGCCCTCCGGAATAAAGCTTCAGCGGCAATGCCAATTCCGGGCGCGATTGCTCCCCCGAGGTAATCTCCATCCCGGGAGATGGCATCAAAGGTGGTTCCTGTGCCAAAATCAACCACACAAGCTGGACCCCCGTAAAGATGCTGAACCGCAACAGCATCAACAATCCGATCTGCACCCACTGACCGCGGTGTTTCATAAAAGATACGCACGCCGGTTTTTACGCCGGCATCCACAACCAGGGGATCCTGGTTCAGGTATTCCCGGCAAGCTTGGAGAACAATCCCAGTAAGCGGAGGTACAACGGAAGCCAGGCAGATACCACTGATATCAGCTGGTGATAAATTCTCATGCTTGAGCAAACCGTCAATCTGAAGACCATATTCATCCGGCATGCGGTTGTGGTCAGTTGAAACTCTCCAGCGAGGTCCTAACTCATCTCCCTGATATACGCCGACAGAAATATTTGTGTTTCCAATATCAATTGTCATTAACATTATTTTTCCCTCACTTTGTTTTGGTCATTTACCAGAATAATTTTTAGGTTCCAATTATCCGGATGAGGTTCCGACACCAGAATATGGGACATAATAATCCGATCACCCTGATGAACGAGGTACGCAGCCGCACCATTGATCTCAATAATGCCTGAGTCCGGCTCACCTGCTAGCGTATCTGTTTCGAATCGAGCTCCAGTTGCCAAATTCACGACCTGGACATATTCAAATTCCATGATTCCGGCTTGTTTCAGCAAGCTCCTGTCGATGGTTATGTTTCCTTAATAGTCAGGTTTTGTTCCAGTCACAACTGCTCGATGTATATTAGATTTCAGTAGCTTTCGGTAAATATTTCTCTCGATTTATATAGATCACAGATTTGGAAATTCGCATGCTTTCTGCTTATAAAAAAGTGTCCAACTTATTAGCAGGGTTAAGAAATCAGGTATTCGGTTGAAGTAAAACAATATTATCAATCAGACGCGTCCGACCGATAAAAACCGCCATGGACAACAGGCAGGATTCAATTTCACCTTCCAATTCTTCGAGGGTTTCCGGGTGAGCACAGGAAACGTATTGAAGCTCAGCCAATTGTTCTTCATTGACCACATTGGCAACGATCTCCCTTATTTTGTCTGCATGCTTTTCTCCTTTTTGAAAAGCATCTCTCGCTGTGTTGAGTCCCCGGGAAAGGCATAGTGCCGCATGTCGTTCCCGTTCATTCAAGTAGCTGTTACGGCTGGACATTGCTAATCCATCCGGCTCGCGGATGATTGGACAAATTACAATCTCAATCGGATAATTTAAATCGCGGTTCATCTGTTCGATAACAACAGCCTGTTGAGCATCCTTTTGTCCAAAATAGGCTTTGTCAGGTCGAACTGAATTAAACAGTTTTGATACTATGGTTGCAACGCCCCGGAAATGGTTGATTCTAACCCGTCCTTCCAGGGGTTTAGACACTCCTTCAACATTAATCCAGGTCTGAAAATCATCTGGGTACATACTTTTTACAGAAGGTATCCAAACCAGATTTGTTCCAACACCTTTTAACAATCCCAGATCCCGATCGATATCCCGGGGATAATTTTCCAGATCCTCACCTGGAGCAAATTGTGTGGGATTTGCAAATATGCTCACTACAACACTGGCACAATCCTGTTTCGCCCTTTTTACCAGCGAGAGATGTCCTTTATGTAGATATCCCATAGTGGGAACAAGACCCAGCGGTCGTTTTAGTCTTAACAATGCTTCCTGCAAAGCATCAAAAGTTTCAACTGTTTTCATAATTCTTTCCGTATAATTCCACCTGTGACAGAACCAATTGAAATAAAAGACTATTCACAGGTGTAGGTATATTTAACCTCTTTCCCTCCCGGACAATCTCTCCACAAATCGCATCAATTTCAGTTGGTGATCTCCGTTTGATATCCTGGAGCATTGAAGAAATATTCCCTGATGTAGCGGAAGCAACTTCCTCAGCCGCAAGGGTAGGATCCTTGAAGATTAATTTAATACCTTTTGCTGAAGCAACTGAAGCTACTTCTTCAGCTGCAGAGCTCATTATCTTTTTGGCAGCTCTACTTTCGAGCAGATCTCCGTTCATTACGCCTAAAAGGGCAGTGAGAGGATTAATTGCAGCATTGATAATTAGCTTGCTCCAGACCAGGCTTGATAAATCCGTTGTTTCGTGAATTGAAAACCCGGCTTCCCGGAGACAAACCTTTAGTGGACTCAGACGCGGATGAATACCTAGCGTGATAACCCCTTCACCACCTTGACGGACTAATCCTGGCGCTAAAAGAGTGGCACCGTATGTTGTTACACCCTGTGCAGTTCGTTCTTCTCCCAAAAGGTCGTTTAATACCGCCAGGTTTCCCAACCCATTCTGTAAGGTTAGAGCCACGCTGTCAGGATGCATCACTTCTTTAAGCTGCCCCGCTGCCCGCTTAGTTTGCCATGATTTTACTAATACCAATGCAAATAAGGGTTTTTTAATTTCCCTGATATCAGCTGTCACATCAACTGGATAAGAATTCTCCTCAGCTGCATTGATTATCCGGACACCATATTGTCGGATTGCATTAATTCCTTCTTTCCAGGTACCCAGCATCGACACTTTAACACCTGCAGCCGCCAAGCGTCCTGCAAACAAGAGAGCCATCGCACCTGTTCCCACAATTAAGATATCTGTCATCAATCAGGATTCTCCAACCCGGCTCAAAAATAACTCCCACTCCTGATCAGAGATAGAAAACGAATGCTCCTGAGTGGGGAAATTTCCCTGGAGCACATCATTCTGATAAGCCCGGAGGGCAATATCAATTTCTTCATGAAGTGATGCATATTGCTTAACAAACTTTGGTGTAAATCTGTCAAATAAACCCAAGAGATCATGAGTAACCAGAACCTGTCCATCACATCCACTCCCTGCGCCAATGCCTATCGTTGGAATCTTTAACTTTTGGGTGATGTAAGCAGCAACTTTGTCGGGCACTGATTCCAATACCAGGCCAAAACATCCCGCATCCTCCAAAGATAGCGCATCTTCAAGGAGATATGTGGCTGCATCAGCTGATTTCCCTTGGGCTCTAAAACCCCCCAATTTATGAATGCTTTGTGGTGTAAGTCCCAGATGACCTAATACCGGAATACCTGCATCGAGGATTGCCTTAACTGCATCCAGACGCTCCCTTCCTCCTTCTAATTTCACTGCATTCATTCCGGATTCCTGAAGAAATCGCCCTGCATTTCGAACCGCGTCCTCCACCCCTACCTGATAGGACATAAAAGGCATATCCCCAATCAGCAGTGCCCGGGAAGCACCCCGAGAGACTGCCCGGCAGTGATGAAGCATTTCTTCCATAGTGACTGGCAATGTGTTTTCGTATCCCAGAACAACCATTCCTAGAGAATCTCCTACCAGGATAGAATCAATACCAGCCAGGTCAACTGCCCTGGCTGTTGGGTAATCATAGGCAGTCAGCATGGTAAGCGGTTCACCCTGTTGTTTTTTCAGGTGAAAAGTATGGGTCGATATTTTTCGATGAGTATCTGGGGAATCAGACATGGTACCCTCCTTGGCTGGTAGGGGCCAAATGATATTTGATCAATATTTTGTTTATGTCCCGGTTTGGAATCAAATCCGGGCAGCAGACATATTATCTCTTAAATCCTGAAGATAAACAAGGATTAGAATAAGTTTCAAATCGGTGATTATCACTCAGAATACCCGAATTCTTGCAGGAAATCACCAAATAGTCGGTCGCACTGGTCAAGCTGGTTATTAGTAAATGAACCTTTGTGGCGTCCAACCTTTCCTTTTACAAAGTGTACTCCCGGGCGATTTTGACCTTTTTGTTCCGGGCGATAATTTTCTACGATCTCTTTAACTTTATTCTCAGTTTGGTCAATTTCCAGGAACGCAATTAAATTATTTACTTCATGGTCATAATTTGATTTAAAATCCTCATACTTTACTGCCAGGGTTTGATTAGAAGAAAGCCAGCCTCTGGCTATCTTTACATAAGACTCCATGAAATTAATAGATTTTTCAATGGTTGTCAGGGGAGTAAAAGCATTCTCAAGTCCCTTTTGAGACATTCTCTGCCCATGTTCATAAGCAGATAAAAGAGCATCCCTGGGATCCCGATAAATATAGGTTGACTTAATCACTCCTAGAGTAATTAATAAATCCGCTAAAGGTCGTCTCCCTGCATGAAGCTTTATCACGTAGGGGCGTTCAACTATCAAGGGCAATAAAACAGGAAGCAAACGATAAAAACTTAAGGTTCCCAAATTGCAGTTTACTTCTGTCAAAAGACGTTTCAGGGGATATTTGGCTCTGATCTGTTTTGCATCTACTCCCCCACTTGCAACAACCAGATCCTGGGTGAGGTTATAATACCAGCCCGATCCTGCCCGGGGCATTCCGACCGATAAAATCATTTGTTTATTCATCTAATTTATTCTTCCGATTTTCTGCTTTTTGAATGAGTATACCTTTCTCATCATTTGTTAAAAAGGAAATTTTCTGTGAATTCCGTTGAGCCTGATGAATATGATCAGGTGTTAATCCTGCCGCGGGGGCCGCTTGTTCATATTCATGTCTGAGATTTATCCCACTAATACCAGGATCATCAGTATTAATTGTAGCCAGGATTCCCTCTTCTAAGAATATCCGCAGCGGGTGCGAACTATACTTATCAACAACCCGGGTCTGGATATTGCTTGTCAGGTTGGATTCCAGACCAATTTGCTTTTCTGCCAGATACCGCATTAATACTGGGTCCTTGGCAGCACTGACGCCATGACCAATTCGGCCTGCATTTAACTCTTCCACTGCCTGCCATATACTATCTGGACCCCCTTCTTCCCCGGCATGGATCGTGATATGCCATCCCGCAGACCGTCCTTCCTGAATATGGTCAACAAACAACCGTCCGGGATAATTTTTTTCGTCACCAGCCAGGTCCAGGGCAACAATTTGGTTTTTATAAACCAAAAGGGTTTCCAACTCCTTCCAACCTAAATCCGGTCCATAAGTACGACTGATAATTCCAATAATATTAACCTGGATGTCAAATTCATTCTGCCCTTGCGTGACACCCTCCAAGACAGCTTCTACAACGCCTTCTGGGGATAAACTATGCGGTTCAGCCATAAACAGGGGACTGAAGCGGAGCTCAATGTAATCAATCCCCTCCAGAGATGCATCCTCAACGGTCTCATATGCGACACGCCTGCAGGCGTCATAATCTGCCAGCACACCGATCATATATTTAAACTTATCAATAAAAGCCATCACACCTGGACGCGGTTCAGTGATCTGAACATGAGGGCGCAAACCTTCAATATCACTTGCCGGAAGTGGAATTCCATGTTTCTTCCCCAAATCCAAAATCGTCTCCAAGCGGATACTCCCGTCTAGATGGCGATGCAAATCAATCAGTGGAAGGGTAAAATCAATCAATATCTTTCTCTCCTGAAACCCTGCAGGGCGGTTTCTTTTTTCTTAAAGACCAATTATAATAAACAAAAGTAAGATTGGCTAAAGGAGATCTATTCATGAGAAAGGCAATCGCATTCACATTTGGAGCAGTACTCGGAGGGGTCCTGGGTGGTTTAGCAGCGCTGCTGCTGGCTCCCCATTCAGGGAAGGAACTTCGCTCCGCAATTCAACAACAAGTAAATAATATCCAAATTGAAATTAAAGAAGCTGCCCAGAAGAAGCGCGCTGAACTTGAAGAACAGCTGGAATTATTAATCGAACAAAAGAAATCATAATAATTCCGGGAACCAGTTAAAAAACTGGATTAATTCCCCAGAAATAACGCTTAATAACGAAATAAAATAAAACCACTTCCATTCTCCAGAATATGGAAGTGGTTTTATTTTATTCTTCTATCAACTCAAATTGATAATCAGCTTTTTGCCGGGTAAATCGTGTGGTCCCAGTAACGACCAGAACCACTTCCTGGACTCCACTATCTCCAAATGTAATCGGTATCTCTACCAGATTTTCCGTGGAAACTGTTAAATATTGGATTCTTGGAGCTGCACCCAGGAAAATTAGAGCCAATCGGTAAGTTTGAGGCAGTGTATTTTCGATGCGGACAAAACCTTCAGCGACCCATCCACCATCATCTTCCTCAAAATCAGCATCGTATCCAATTTCCGGGATCGAGACATCATCCAGTAAGAATCCCTCACCATGAACTGCAGCGTCTGTTATATATTCAAAACGGATTTGAATAATCTCGCCAGCGTAAGCGGATAGATCAACACTTTCCATGATCCAGCTGCCGTCACCTCCAGACAATCCGTTATATCCCCATCCATAGCTGTTGCCGGATGGATCCTCTGAAGTGGTTGACGGTGCTCTGATAATCCTCCATTCCCCACCATTAGTTGAAATTTCCAGGAAGATGTAATCATAATCCTCTTCCAAATCATACCAAGTCCAATAGTTCAGTGTGATTGAGCCGGACACCTCACTCAAGTCAAATTCACGGGTTAACCGCATATTCGATTGATCCCCTTTATTGGACCAAAAAGCATATGAGCCCGAATGTGGATATTCTGGCAGGACCTGGACAGAACCCTGCCCCTCAAATTTCAGCGTATAGGATCCCTGGCAGTTAAATTCAATATAATCAACCCCATACTGGTGGACATCTCTATATTCCACACCCGTTGGGCATTGATCAATGCTCTCGGTGGGATAAAAAACTGGGGCATCAGGATAGTTTGAGTAGCTGAATCTTTCAGTGACGTTATAGTCATCTTTGATATAGTTTGTTACAACCCAATCAAGAAAAAAATCGTCTGCCGTAATTGTGGATCCGGTGTCAGGGTCAACTATTTCAAGGTCCCGCAGCACTTTATCGACGCTCTGTAAACCATTTAGGTCATCGGATACCAATGCTTTCGTAGCATCACTGCCGAACCGGTCCAGGAAGTAGGTTACAAAAAGAAAACTGGAGCCATAATGCGGAATGGTCGCATTGGGATCATTCGGCCAATCATTCAGCTGGGAATCTGGGTCCTGGGCATAAAAATAATCATGGGTGGGACCATCCCGGAGACCGGTCAAAAGTGTTGCCAGCTCGGAAAATCCCTCATTAAGCCATGAAGTTTCATTTCGATCTCGATACCAGTGGATCATATGCTGAAATTCATGAGCCAAAACACCATAGGTATATCCTTCAGTTAAACCCGCATTATCAGCGCTGAGCATAAAGGTTTCATGGGCATTGGAGAACTCATGGACCAGCGGGTGGTATTCATCAATCGAGGCATAATACCCAGCCAGATTGGAACCCAATCCTCTGGCATAAATCACGTAAAGATGGGGATCTTCATCAACTCCCGGAGTCCATTCAGAACCAAAGAATTCCTGATTGGTTGGATAAATATTATCCTCAAATTCAGTGACCAAATTGTCAAGCGCCTTTTTTGAATATTCAACGCCATCTTCAACCCAAAAATAAAGGTGATCGGTCACTGCAGCCAGGGTTGTCTCAACCTGGAAATTTTCATGTGTATCCGTATCTACCACCCAAAAAGATTCCTTCTCGCCAACTTGCCGATCCAGGTCTTCCACCGGCAATGTCAGGGGGATGTTTTCTTTTCCCTCCAGCCGTTGGGCGATATCGATTGGATCATTGATCGGGATCTCCGCATTCAACAAGGTCTCCAATGTGCTGGAAAATTGACCTGCGGGAGCTTGGTCATCAGGCGCAGGAGCAATGGTTTCAACATCAGTGGGAGGTATCACTTCCACTTCAATAGGTGTTTGGGTATTCGTGTCATCTTCCCGCAGCCATACAGTAATTCCATATCCCATTACACCGCATGCCAGGCAGGAAAAACACAAAACGGTGACAGCCAAAATAATCAAAACAACAAGTAAAGGTTTTTTATTCAAGTCAAATTCTCCTCGAACTGATTTTTAGATTTAGTAAACACGGCGAATGCCGCAGTGATCAATCCAAACAAGATCCAGGGGTTTGGAATAGCAAAGGAATCAAACGAGAAGGTATCACCTAAAAATGCGACAATACCCAGGAGTGAAGCAATTCCCCAAAACCTTTCTTCCTTATCCTTCGACAACCATAAATATAACGCTCCTGCAGTCAGAATCAACAAAAACACGATAAAAATCGCTCCCCCAACCATACCCGTTTCTGCCAGGATCCGTATAAAAAAGTGCTTAACAGAAATTACGCGGATTCTACCGGGATACGGGACAATATGCCGGAGCAATTGGGGAGTTTTTGTCAACTGCTGATACGGTATAAATTTAGAAAAATACAGAGTGAAATTCCCTAGTCCGACGCCAAAAATGGGATTGCTTAAAAAGATCCGCCAAGCTGTCTCCCAATAAGTTATCCGAGATCCAAATCCAATGTAGTTGAAATATCTCCGCAGGTCAAAGTCATCTGTAATAGTGAAATATTCCCACATCCGGGAGATATAATTGCTCTGGGTTCCCAGGGCAAAAAACAAAACCAAAAACCCTCCAACACTAAGGAGGATTAAAACCAGGCGGTGTTTACTAAGTGCTTGGGCAAGAAGGAATTTTTCCTGACCCGATTTTTTCTCTTTCTGCGTCTTATGTTGAGGTCCAAAGATCTTCAGCAGAAAACCAAATCCGATCACACCTACTCCAAAAATCAAACCCGTTCGGGAAAGCGTAAAAGCAAGAATAGCGATTGTCCAAACGAAAAGGATTTTTTCAACCGTAATCCATTTCCAACGCCACTTGAACACCGTGTAGTCTTCCAGGCTTGCTCCCAAGACTAACGGCAGCCAAATCACAACCAACTGATCAGCAAAAGCACTTGGTTCGTAGGTCATCCCGGTGACTCTGGATGGATTCAATTTTCGGATGGTGACAAACTTCTGCAGCTTTACCATCACCTCAAACCAACCAGGGATAAAATCGATAATATAGAGAGCTTGAAGGGATCCCCAGGTTAAAGCTAATCCTAAGCCGGCATAGATCCACTTCAGAGAGAATCGCAATTCAGCAATGGTTTGGGGAAATAAGCTGACTGTGTAATAAATAGCCAAACCTAACAACAAGGTAATGATTATCCTGGTTTCCCGCGGCAGCAATGATATTTCCCGCCAGGGAGACTCTACACCCCGAAGCTGGG
>JAUWEC010000089.1 GCA_030608465.1 Chloroflexota bacterium | reverse complement strand
TTTAAGGAAGCTTCTATCACTGGTTGGTTAACTCCGTCTGCAATACCCTCTAGATATTCGGTGCCCGTCTTTTCATCCATCACAAATTGGGGGGCGATGATGATCCCGTGGCGAAGCACTTGAATTTGGGCTGCAATCCTTTTTGTTATGCCTCCCTCCCTTCCAGTCTGGAAAGCAAGTTCAGCATTGTAATTGGGACTGAAAAATAAGCCTAACTCTGCTGGCGATGCCTCCCAGCTTAAATCATCATATTGAAGGGTTATCCTTCCCTGGGCAGGGTAGGTATATTCTTCTTTTAATAGCTCAGCCGCATCAGTGGGCGTTTGACCGCTGAGGTTGATCCAACCTGAATAAATTCCCGGAAAGATCCGTCCATCGTAAATAGCGCGGAATACCAGCGAGAAGAGGCTAATCACCAGGGCAAATAACAGCAGTCCCCCCGCCAGAGAGGCAATAGCTTTTATGAGAATCTTTGAAAAGTCAAGATTGTTCTTCATTGGGTTCATTTTACCAAATGGGGCAGGTCAGCGCCCACCCTACTCTGTGTTATTGGTTGATTTACCGAGTCTAAAATGCCTTCCAGGTCACTTAATAAATGCAATTTTCCTGCCATTAATTACCTTCTTCGTGATATTTATTAACCTGAAGCTTGACCCGGTGTTGAGATCTTATCCAGAAGTTCAGCCAGGCAGGCAAAGAAGCCCCCATTTCATCATCCGGATGTGCAATAAATACCAGAATTCTCATCATTGATCTCAATATTCATTTAACGATTCAAAGGTTACCACAAGCTCTATTAATAAGATATAAGAACATGCTGGTGAAACAAAATGCGCCCTTCCTGCGTATATAATTATAGTGAAATAATAGGTACAGCTATACATTATTTAACCAAATTCGGAGGAAACAAATGCAAATCACAATTTTGGTCGCAGCATTGGCAGCCTTTTCCTGGCTGGTAGTGATCGGGTTCATTGCCCTGGCAGTACTGCGCGCCCGCCAGGGAAAGAAAACCCGCGGAACCTTGACCGGGATTATCACTGCGTTGGTCCTGGCAGTGGTACTTAACACGGCCAGTGCCGGCCTGGTATTTATTCTGCCCCAGGATCGCGGTGTAGTCATCAGTGCTGTTGAACCTGCCGGCTATCGGCAGGAAATTCTGCAGCCCGGTCTGCGCTGGGTAATTCCTTACGCAGAAAGCGTCCAAACCTATTCCATCTCCAAGACCACTTACACTATGTCAATCGCCACTCTTGAGGGGGATCTCCAGGGAGATGATTCGATTGCAGCCCGCACGTCAGATGGACAGGAAGTTTATATCGATGCCTCGATAATTTTCTCTCTTGATCCGGCTGACATCCTGGATGTTCATATTACCTGGCAGGACCGCTATTTGGATGGCCTGGTCCGCCCCACTGTCCGCGGCGTGATCCGCGACGCGGTCTCCCAATTCCAAGTCAACGAGGTTTACAGTACCAAACGCGATGAACTCAAACAGCATATTGAAGAAGATATGACTAAGTCTATGGCTGACAACGGTTTAATCCTCTCTGACTTTGTGCTGCGCAATATCACCTTTACCACCGAATACGCAGCGTCAATTGAGAAAAAACAAATTGCGGAGCAGCTTGCGCAGGAAGCGGAATACATTGTTGAACAGCGTAAACAGGAAGCCGAGCAAGCCAGGCAGGTTGCTGAAGGAACCAGAGACGCTGCTATACTAGAAGCGGAAGGAAGAGCTCAATCGCAGGTGATTGAAGCCAAGGCGGAAGCTCAAGCCCTGCAGTTAATTGCCGATGTTCTGGCAGCCAACCCTGCACTGCTTAATTACCGCTATATTGAAAAACTGTCTCCCGGAATCCAGGTGATGCTGGTCCCAAATGACACCCCTTACCTGCTGCCGCTGCCGGATTTATATCCCTCTCAGGGCGGAAGTTACCCCACTGAGTAATCAGCGCTTTGACAGATGTAGATAACAACAAAGACCTGAGCAGGCAAATCCTGCTCAAGTCTTTTGTTTACAGGCTCCCGGAGCTATAAAAGTTCCGGGAGCCTGAGCTTGTATATCTCACCCCAATAGTATTTCTTGTGATAAAATTTTTATTGGAAATCTGATTTTCTGATTAACTATTTTTCAATTAATAAATCCTATGCAAAGTAAAGAACGAAAACCCAACGGTCGCGAAATTCGCCTCACCTCGCTTTCAAATTGTTCCGGTTGAGCGTCCAAACTGAATGCGGAAGCGCTGGCGCAGGTTCTGCGCCCAATCGAGGGGCTTTTTTCCAAAGAAGATTATCCTGATCTAGTGATCGGGATGGGTGAGCCGGACGACGCGGCGGTCTGGAAGCTGGACAAGGACCGGGTCCTGATCGCGACCACAGATTTCTTCACGCCTGTGGTAGACGATCCTTATGATTACGGGGCAATTTCCGCTGCTAACAGCCTGTCCGACATATACGCCATGGGAGGAACACCATTCATGGCCCTCAACATAGCCGCTCTCCCGCCTAATCTACCACCGGAAGTATCCGGCGAAATTTTACGCGGCGGCGCTGAAAAAGCGAAAGAAGCTGGCGTGGTTATAGCAGGCGGTCATACAATCCAGGATCAGGAACCGAAATATGGTCTGATTTGTTTAGGTTTTGCTCATCCGGACCTGATCATGACCAACTCCGCTGCCCGGCCAGGGGACGCGCTGGTACTCACCAAGCCGCTGGGTTTTGGAGTAACTACTACCGCCATCAAGAATCAAAAAGCCAAGCCAGAACATATCCAGGAAGTGGTAATTTGGATGAAACGTCTCAATCAAAAAGCGTCTGAATTAGCGCAGGCATGCGGCGTAAAGGCTGCCACTGACATTACCGGGTTCAGCTTGCTCGGTCATGCCTGGGTAATGGCAGCGCAATCCAAGGTTGGGATAAATATCCACTGGGACATGATCCCCTTTATCAGCTCAGCCAAGGAGTATGCCAATTTGTACAGTTTCCCCGGCGGGGCATTTGACAATAAGTTATACTTTGGCGAACACATCAAATTCCCCAAATCTATGACTGAAGAAGAGATCATGCTGATGTTTGATCCGCAAACCAGCGGTGGGCTGCTGTTTTCTGTTGATTGCAATCAACTGGACAACCTGATCAGCAAAGCCGAAAAAATGGACCAGCCAATCTGGGTTATTGGTGAAGTTGTGAAAGGGAACGAGATAACTGTAAAGTAATGACGAATGCCATCCTGTATCGTAAAAAGGCTGCTCAAATTCAGACAGCCTCTTTCTTTCTTTTTTTTTTTCCCAACTAGCCTCGATCTTAACTGGTCTCGCCTCTAGAATTCACCAATCCCCAGCATAATCCAGTCGGAAGGGTTTTACTCTGTCTTCCAGGTATAAACGCTGCAGCTCAACAAGCTGCCGCAGATGCATTAAATCATGGGTCACCCAGGAGACGAATATATCTCCAGCTTTAATTTCACCGAAAGGCGCTTCAAAAACTGTGTCCCAATCTGGATTTTCTACTGAATCCAGCCAATCCAGGTTTGCATTACGAAGAGTCATATACCGAGTCAGGGATTCATATAAATCCTGTTCATTATATTGACCCTCAATAACCCATTCCCCGGGATCTATCAGCGGCCAGGGTTTTTCGGATTTTTCCAGGATCATTTTCAGCCTGACTGAAAAATCCAATTCTTCTTCATCAGCCAGATGATTAACAACTTCCAGGATCGACCAGGATTCGGGATCCGGTTTCCACCTGGCTTGTTCTTCTGGTATGCCCCGGGCCAGGGCAGCAATCCGATCCCGGTTAATCGCCAACTGCCTCTTTAAATAGGCTGCATCCATGTTTCCTCCCGGATTCGCTACCTGAAAAGCAGGCTTTTACCTGACAGAATCAGGGAAATTACTTAACAGGCCTCATTAATGTATTTCCATTATACAGGATATTCACCTCTGCCTAACGCTGCATCCACTGCGGCCAGGGCATGGATTTCCATCGTGTCAAAAATAGGCACCGGTACATCTTCCTGCCCCACAAGCAAGCCGATCTCGGTACACCCCAAGACGATACCTTGAGCTCCCCCGGCTACCAGGGTGTCAATCACCTCCCGGTATATCTGCCGGGAACTGTCTGTGATCATTCCCTTCACAAGTTCATCATAAATCACCCGGTGAACCTGCTCTCTTTTTTCCCTGTCCGGAACCAATACTTTCAGCTGATGAATTTTTTCCAGGCGGCCCCGGTAAAATTCTTTTTCCATTGTGAACTGAGTTCCCAGCAATCCAACGATATCCAGTTCTCGCTGTTTGATGGCCTGAGCAGTCGCATCAGCAATGTGTAAGAGGGGAATATTGATGCCTGCCTGAACCTCTTCCGCCATCAAATGCATAGTATTAGTGCAAATCAAGACAAAATCAGCGCCACCTTTTTCGACCAATCGCGCCGTTTCTACCATGATTCGGGTGGCCTCGTCCCAGTTTCCCCGGTTTTGCAGCTCCTCGATCTCAGCAAAATCAAGGGATATCATAACGCTTTTTGCTGAGTGGACACCTCCCAATTCCTTTCGGACAACCTGATTGATAATCCGGTAATATTCAATGGACGATTCCCAGCTCATACCGCCAATTAATCCGATGGTTTTCATCCTGCTTCTCCTTTGAATATTCAATTTACTATTCTGTTCTCTTTTTTATTGAAACCAAGCAGCTATAATCGTTTAAATTCGAAAGTATCTACGTCATTCTCCGCTTGATATCCTATTTGTTGATAAATATGGTTTGAAATTGGATTCACTAAATCTGTGAATAGGAAGCAGAATTTGAAACCAATATCCAGCAAGTGCTGACTTAACCCTGCGACACAAGCACTGGCATAACCCTTTCGGCGCAGGGCCAGGGGTGTGTAGACAGCGCCGATCCGAATTCCGTTTGTAGTGGGACCAGAATAACCAGCCATTGAAACCGGGTTGCCTCCATCTTCCCAAATCATCATCCCGCGCAGGTGTGGATCGGCTTTTAAATATCGCTCAACCTGAATCTTTATCCTTTCTGGGTCTGGTTTTTCCTTTAAAGATTCCCGGTGAAAATTCCCATACCAGTCCAGCAGCAAAGATGTATCCGCTTCATTTGCGGGGCGCATAGAACCCGGAACGCCGAAAACCGGAGAAACCTGGACCAATTTATAGGTGCGCATGGCCATTTTCAAAATCACCTGTCCCCCGGCAGCTGCTTGCCAGGTATCAGCGAATTGAGAAACCATGTTTTTGCTGCCCGTCATACCTGTCAAGTTGTCCCCCAGTTCCTTCAGCAGATCGTCGATCGCCAATGAGACAACTTCCTCATCCAATGGTACTTCCTCAAAGGAAATTAACGCCGGGTAGGGAGGTGTGCAGATCACCACCAGTTTTGTCTCTCCCTGATCTTCCACTTTGGCAAAGTAAGGAGGTTGGTCCCGGTATTCTCCCGCGATTAAACTTGACAGGATGCCAAGAGGCAAGTTGTTTTCTACTTCATGTTTCAGGAGATGTTCCTGAACAACAGCCTGAAATATGTCTGGATCGGAAAATTTAAGTATCTTCATGAAATTCTTTAAATTCCCGGATCGGATTCTATAGGGAATGGGTTATAAATTAATCATACCATCGGCGCGGGAGTTATCTTCCTTAGCATAGGTTTCGGAACACCGCCATCCGGATGGTGTTTCCAGATGTATAATTATCATGTCACAGATGATAAAAGGAGAAAACATGAAATACAAATTCCCGTCAGACGAGTGGGCCAAAAAGCTGCGCGAGTTATTGAACGAGAGCGATTCCTACCAACGCTCTGCAAAAGACTGGGAAGGTGATTTTATTTTTGTCATTGAACCGGATGAGGCATATCCCCATACCTCATATTTACATCTGGAACTTTACCACGGCTCAAGCCCCGGGGCTGCCCTGGTGAAAGAAGATGAACTTCCAGAAACAGAGTTCGAACTCAAAGCTCCCTTCAGTACCTGGCGAAAAGTTATCGAAGGAAAACTTGATCCCATTCAGGGAATGATGACCCGTCAATTAAAGCTGAAGGGTGATTTAATGAAGATCATGCGCTATCCAAAAGCTGCCCAGGAAATTGTTTCCTGCTGTGCAAAAGTCCCGACAGAATGGTAGAGGTCCTTGCTCTCAACTTCGATTATTAAGGAGGTCCAGGATGTGGCATTTTGTTTCTCCAAATATTGTTTTTGGCGAGGACGCATTACGCTCACTGGAGGAGTTAACCGGGAAAAGAGCCCTGGTTGTTACCGATAATAATCTGGTTCGGATAGGGTTAGCAGAACGGGTGACTTCTTACCTGATAAAAGCGGGTTTTAAGATCCAGGTATTTGATAAAGTTGAACCCGATCCAACCCTCCAAACAGTAATTAATGGAGCCAGGGCAGCAAATGAATTTAAACCTGATTGGATCGTTGGGTTGGGAGGCGGTTCACCCATTGATGCCGCCAAAGCCATCTGGGTGCTGTACGAAAGACCAGATCTACAGCCGGCTGAGATCAACCCCTTTATCAAGCTCGGACTCAGGGAAAAATCTCGTTTGATTACCATCCCAACCACAAGCGGAACAGGCGCTGAAGCCACCTGGGGAATCGTGTTAACGGACGCGGAAAATCAGCGCAAGATGGGCTTGGGAAACCGGGAAAATGTAGCTGATATCGCACTGGTGGATCCTGCTATGGCGGCAGGTATGCCCCCTCACCTCACAGCGGACACCGGAATAGACGCATTAACCCATGCGGTAGAAGGTTTTATATGCACCTGGCATACGGATATCACTGACGGATTATGTCTGAATGCTGCCCGGGACATTCTGCAATATCTCCCGCAGGCTTACGAAGCCTCCCAATCAGAGAATCCTGATCAAGATCATTACAAAAAAGCCCGTGAAAAGATGCATAATGCTGCTACCTCCGCAGGACTGGGTTTCGGCAACGCCATGGCATCCATGGCTCATGCTATGGGACATACCCTGGGTTCAATATTTCACCTGCCTCATGGCCGGGCTGTGGGCTTATTTCTGCCCTACACAATAGAATTCACCGCTCTGCACGCTCCTCAAAGGATAGAAGAACTAGCCGCGGCGCTGGGCATCCATTCCCCGAAAGGGAAAGCCGGCCAGGCTCTCGCCAGCTGTATCAGGGAAATCTCCCGGGGTGTTGGATTGCCTGGAAAAATCGCTGATGCCGGAGTCGAAGAAGGTGAATTTAATTCCCATCTGGACAAATTGGTGGATGATGCCTTTAACGACACCCAGATGATCACTGCTGCCCGAACACCTTCTTTCCAGGAATTGGAACAGCTATTCAATGCTGTCTATCATGGACAGCCAGTTGATTTTTAATCCCCCATCAGCCTGCTGTGACAACGAAAGTCCATCCAGAAATAGCTTACAAGTGGAACTATGAAAAAATATCTTCACATTGACCTAACAACCAGTTTAATCGAAGAGAAGGGTATTGACCCTGCTCTAGCCAGAGATTTTATTGGCGGAAGCGGCCTCACTTCGCGGCTGCTCTATGACATGATTAATCAGAATACGGATCCGTTGGGTCCAGAAAATCCCCTTTTATTTATGGCCGGTCCGCTGGTAGGAACCAGCATGCCTTCAGCAGGACGATGTTCAATTAGCGCCCTCTCTCCACTGACAGGATACTGGGGAGAGTCCAATACGGGCGGCTTTATCGGACCAGAAATGCGTTTTGCCGGATATGACGGAATGCTGATCACTGGACGCTCAGATGCACCATGCTGGATTTCGGTTATTGATGGTGAAGTGAAGCTGCATGATGCAGCCCAGCTCTGGGGACAGGACACCTATCAGACCCAGAAAATCATCCAGAAAATATTAGGTGAACCGAAAGCGCGGATAGCCTGCATCGGAGCGGCAGGAGAACACCTGGTAAAAATGGCCGCCGTGATCAACGATCACGGACGAGCGGCTGGAAGGACGGGAATGGGGGCAGTCATGGGGTCAAAGAATCTCAAAGCGATTGCCTTCCGGGGTAGCGGAAAAGTACCCCTGGTCGATCCGGAAATTTTCCGGGCTGTAGTGAACGAAATCTTGAAGGAATTAAAAGATGATATTCCTGCCCAAGCTTTTAAAATGGCCGGAACATCAGGTTATGTAAACATGGCACTAATGTTCGGAGATATGCCAATTCGCTATTACCAACAAGGAGAATGGGAAGAAGGGAGCAACCTCTCTGGTATCCTGATGTCTGAAAAGTTCCTGACCCGGAATACAACCTGCTACCGCTGTCCAATTATGTGTGGACGGGAAACCCGGACAGTAAAATACAAGGTTGATGCTGTGCATGGGCCAGAATATGAAACCATTGCCTCTTTCGGCTCTCTTGCCATGATAGATGATTTGGAAGGCGTAATATACGCAGGACACCTCTGCAACGTGTACGGATTGGACACCATCAGTACTGGATCAACCATTGCTTTAGCTTGCGAGATGTTTGACAAAGGGATCCTCACCCAAGAGCTCACTGGTGGATTGGAGATTCAATACGGCGATGTGGAAATGACCCATCGGCTGATTGAATTAACGGCTCACAGGGAAGGGTTTGGTGATCTGTTGGCAGAGGGCAGCGCAGCGTTGGCTGTCCGGTTCGGAGTCCCGGAGATGTCTGCCACTGTCAGGAACCTGGAAATACCGATGCATGATTCCAGGGCATTCAGCGGCATGGCTCCAATCTATGCCCTCTCACCGCGGGGCGCCTGTCATTTGCAGGGAGATATGTATGGCGTGGACATTGGACAGGGTCCTCCCGCTGAACTGGATATCCATCCTGGAGATCGGTTTGAGAATTCAGAAGATAAAGGCCGAACTGCTGCCCGGGCGCAAGCCTGGCGCAGCGTTTATAACGCCCTTACCGTTTGTCATTTTATGAATCCCAAAGCAAGCCAACTTCTTAAAGGCTTAAACGCAGCAACCGGGTGGGATTATTCGCTGGAAGAGCTGCTGATAGCAGGAAAAAGAATCTTCACCCTAAAAAGAATGCTTAACAGCAAACTCGGATCATCCCGGACAGATGACCGACTGCCAGATTTTATGCTAAAACCATTAAAAACAGGGGGAACCTTAGGTTTTAGTCCCGATCTGGATTCGCTGCTGGCAGGCGCCTACAGAGAACACGGCTGGGATACAGAGACCGGAATGCCATCTCAAGAAACACTGGAAGAATTGGGGTTGGGATTCACTCTACGCGATTAAGGTCCATACTAATATAGGGATGAATTTCCCGGTTTCCTGTTCGAACTACAAAATTTCTTCCAATGAGTAGAATTGATATGTAACTTGTTGCGTTTGACCTTGATTTGGTGTAATATGAAATGGGAATGCCTTTCTATCCCCAGTGCTCATCAAAAACAACTTATTCCTTTAAGAAGACAATCTATGTTGAGGACTGCAAATCAGCCATGAAGTTTTTATGGAGGTTTCCTGGTCTCTAAAAGAAATCCAAACAAATGAGCAACTATCCAGGTTTCACTAACCTGTGATCAATACTTCCAACCACCATTTTAAAGGAGGAGATATATAAGAACTAAATCTGTTTAGAGTACAAACTTACTAAAGATATTCTTAGAAAAAGGGAAGAAAAATGAAATCCAATATATGGAAGCTCATAACCATCTTGGGCTTTCTAACCATACTTATTATTGTCCTGGCGGCTTGCGCACCAAAACCGGCAGTAGAGTCTCCTGAGCCCCCTCCGGTGGAGGTCAAGGACGAACCCGCCACGGACGAACCCGCCATAGCCGAACCCGTCACCCTGCGCATCGGCACTACAACTATTTGGGACGCCATCAGCCCGGCCACTGGCTGGGAATCCTACACTCTTCGTTATCTTTTCCATGACGGATTGATCGAATGGACCGAATTGACCTCTTTCGAACCAGGACTGGCTGAGAGCTGGACAGTCTCTGATGATGAATTGGTGTGGACCTTCAATATCCGCGAAGGGTTGACATTCCACGACGGCACACCCTGCACCGCTGAGGACATTGCCTGGAGTCTCAACTTCCTGATGGAAGGGATGATCGGGCCCCTGGAACTTTATGTAGAAGGTTTCGAGGAAGTCATTGCCCTGGATCCCACTACCGTTCAGATCACCGTTTCAGAACCGACAGCGCTCATGACCACTGCTCGGCTGCATTATGCTTGGATCCTACCACGCAGCGTTTGGGAAGGCATGACCTACGATGATATCATGGAGTTTGAGGATCCCGCAACAGTCATCGGCACCGGCCCCTATAAGCTGATTGAATACGTAGAGGATGAGTATTTGATTATGGATGCCTTTGAAAATTACTATCGTGGCAAGCCAGTGATCGACCACATCATCTACCAGCAGTACGCCACAGAAGACGCCATGGTGCAAGCGCTTCAGGCCGGTGAGGTTGATATGATCGACGCAGTCCCGTACATGGCGGTGGAACCCCTTGAGGCAGCAGAAAATGTTGAAGTAGTGATCATGGACTCGATAAGTTTAGATGACCTGGTTATCAACGCGCACGAGAACGGCACCCAACCAGAGAGCCTCAATGACCCGGCGGTGCGCCTGGCCATGGACTACGCCATTGACAAGCAGGAGATCATTGATGTTGGCTACGCGGGATACGGCGATGTGGCTGGGAGCATCTTACCTCCGGCC
>JAUWEC010000073.1 GCA_030608465.1 Chloroflexota bacterium | reverse complement strand
GGGGTTATCGGTTTGAATATCAGCAAGCACTACCACTTTAATGGATTGTTCTAATTTTGTTGAATAGATTGTTGTTCGGGAAACCTCCAGCCTTTGCGGTTCAATAAGAAAACCATCTACAGCCACTCCAAGGATTATAAGGACCAAAACCAGCAGGGCATAAACAAACAGGCGTGATTTTTCAAAGAGCATTACTCCCATGGCAATAAGATATAACGGAAAATGCAGGAATACTCCCCAGGCCAGGAGCTGCAAACGGCCAAATCCATCCACTGGATACAGAATAGCGCTCAGGAATAAAATTCCGACCTGAAATACCCCCAGCAGGATCGTCCGCTCAATTGAGTGTTTATCTTTTGTCCGATAAAGAAAGATTACAATCACAACTGTGAACAAGCACACTGATGAATTATATACAATAAGGGCTTGGGTCATTAGGCTTTCTCTTCTGACCGGTGAGATTGGACATTAAAAAGCCGGAAATTGCCTTGGACCGCCGGTCCGATCAGCAGCGAAAACAAGATCGTACCGATTCCCACCGGTCCATCCAGGATCCAACCTAAAAGCACAACCGGCACCTCGATCACAACCCGGGATAAACGAATACTTCTGCCCGATATCCGCGAGACTGCCAGCATGAGAGAATCCCGGGGCCCTGCTCCAGCATTCACGCTGATATAAACCGCCGTGGCAATGCCGGAGAGCAAAATCGAGGTCAGAAGACCCGCGGTTTGTAACACCAGGTTGCCTTCCAGAGAAGGAATTATGGTTAAGAAAAGATCCAGCCAGGGCCCAATAAACAGAATATTGCTCACTGTCCCCCAACCAACTTGCTCTCCCAGCACAACTGCTCCCGCCAGGACTACTAATCCGGTCAGTACCAACATGGTTCCAGGGGAGGTACCAGTCAGGTCAGCGAGGGCGACTGCCAATACTGCCCAGGGACCTGTGCCAAGTTCTGCCTGGATAATCAATGCGATCGCCAGACCATAAATAGCAAATCCGATTTGGGCGACTAAAAAGTCGCGCGGGAAAGATTTCCACTTAATAGTTTTAAACATAGGGAGCATCTTACCATATTCTTCTCCCCCCGAGGTGCGTTGCCATAATGAACGGGGTGGAAAAATATTTGGTCACTGACCATTATATACAGCCACCCTTCGATACAGGCTCATTTCATTCGCCTTACTCAGGATGCCTGAACTTTTGAACCTTCAGCAACAGGCGTATTGAGTGTTATTCTCAGCCTTTTCTCCAAATCCTGCGCTGGAGCGGGAGCCCTGCGACACGACCTTCGGCTGCAGTACAGGAGCTAGCTCTCGCGGCTATTCTTCCCGGGTAAGCAGACCCTTTGATACGTCCTCCGGGGACTACTCAGAGCTACTCCTTTCGACAGGCGCAGGATAAAATCAGGATGACTGAACTTTTGAACCTTCAGCAACAGGCGTATTGAGTGTTCTAGCCCTTCGATGCGGCCTCGGTCCCCTCACCCTACTCAGGATGCCTGTTTCGTTATACCTAAATCTGTTACTTATTACTACTCACAACTTACTGACCACTGAATCTGATTACAGATCACTACTTACAAACAACCAATCACGGTTCTACCGGATATTGGAAGCAGCTCTGGAACGCCCGGGCGGTAGCATCTGCAGTGATCCAACGTACCTGTTTTATACAGGATTTTTTACTCTGCCGCTGCATTTTCTCGAGGGTTCCTAGCAGCTGTCCAAGCGCCAGCACTGTGTCCGTTGATACGCCCAGCTGGTGAAGTTCCCCCGCCAGTGAACGAAGATTTATTGCCTGCACTTCGGCATCCTGAAATGCGCCGAACGCATCCTGAACAGCTTTTAACCCGGTTCGCAGAGTGGCGAATTTCTCATTATCGACTACTGGTCGGAAGAACTCCATCAGGTAGCGAAGCTTTTTAATCGTAATCCGATAGTTATGAAAAGCCTCTGCAGGTGTGTTTTTTTTCAGTTTTCCCCCCTTCTTACGCATTCGCTGGTAACGTTTGGCAATCCTGCGGCAACCGTATTCTTTAGCGGGTTCCAGGGAGAGGGTGGAACCATCCAGGAGATCACTTTCCAGCAGCACAGACCAGCTGCTTAATGTTCTGGCCAACCGTTCCGAGCGTAATTTCTTCACCAACTCCCCCTGGGCTACCTCTCGTTTACTCTCCAGCAGTGTTCGTAATGGCTCTAGATGAGTCCGCCAGGTTTTTGGGATTTGCTGTTGATAAATGGGGAAATGCCCCAACCCAACATCAAGGTCTCTGACCTCCCCGGTGATCTGATGAATCCAGCGAAAAGACTTCTGATATCCCACCAGCGTTTCTTGAGGGAAGAGGAACTTAAACTCAACCAGCGCAGTGCGTGTTCTCCGGTTCGCCACCCGCAGATCATGAAGGTGAATGGGATCTTTGCCTTCAATGCAGCCGTCCAGGTGAGCCTGGACAGCATGCAAATGGGTTAAAAAAACTCCCCGGGCGATTTCAGAAACAGATGTTTGGGTCATAATAGGCCAGGATTAAGGATGCCAAAATCAACGGATAAACTGGAAGCCATTATTCCTTTATTTGATTGAAATCTCTTCAACTTTCAACGAATTAAGTTGTTACCCCGCAATCTGCAGGTGATTAAACCTCGCTGCAGACGGGCCAAGATAGTTCGAGTAAAAACCAGTTTCAGATGACCAGGTTATATCCGCCAAGGCATCCAGCAGATTACCGAGCAATAATCCGCCCTTAAATGGTTTTCGATCCTCCCCATCCACCACATAACCAAGACGGATTTCACAGGCAAAGTCACCGGTGATCGGGTTGGGGTTGAACCAGGAGAATTCAGCAATTTCAATATGAGGATCCTTGGTTAACTCCTTTGTAGGGGTTTTTCCTGCTGACAATTCAATGTTGCCAAATTCGCCGGTTGCCGGGATATCCAAATAGGATGCAAAACGTTGATCAGCAATAAAAGCTTCCAGCTTATTATCCAGAATTAGTCTTATCCGCTGGGCTGGGATCCCTTCCGCATCGAAGGTGTTGGATTGCATGCCGTAGGGAAGCTGTCTATTCGCCCAGAGGTTAAAAGAATCTCCTTTGACATCACTCCGGAAGATTGATTTTCCTATCTCCCAGGGTGTTTCTCCACTGTATTTCATTGCGCCTGAGGAGAGGGTTTGAATCAAACTTCCCGAAAGAACCTCACCTGCTACCATTGTAGCCAGCGAACCTCCCTGCACAAAAACAGGTCCGGTTTGGGATGGCGACCCTTCAGCCAGCAGCAGGTCAGATGTGTATTGAGCCCGCCTAGCTGCCTCTTCCTCAAGGTTAAGATCTGCTATCCTGCGTTGATAAATCTCCGCGAAAGTTTCAACTTCGTCTTCACCCTCACCTGCGAGATAAACCCATTGCAAGTAAATCTCAGTTGCATTCTGATGGGCATCAATACCTTTACTGCTGACAAGATGGGTGGTCTTTTCCTGACCAAAACACTCTGCTGCAGTTAGCCGAACATGCGGGTAGGAAACAGTTTGCTCTTTGAGAGAAACTAAAATCTTCTTGATAGATCCAGCAGGATCTTTTATATATTCCTGATCAGCTAATTCCACATTAGGCAGGGATGCCGGTTCCGGGAAATCGTATGGTTCGTTATGAACCAGTTGAGCTGTCAAAACAGCCTGTCTCAGCGCCTGGTTGATCTCACCTCCTGGAAGGATTGACACCGCACCTACACCACTGCTGGGTTTTCCTTCCCCATCCAGTGAATCACAAAGCACATCAACTGTATACTGCTCTGAAGAAACCTGTCTGAAAGCTTCTGTCGACTTCTCCAAATCATACTGCTGCGATCCATTTATTTTTTCGTGCCGAATATTCCAGGCTTTAATCTCAGGAATACTATTAAGGGACTTTTGAATTTTTTCTAACATCAGCCTAACCTCACTTTCATCAACAGGTGGGGACCACCATCGGTAACCGGTACAATTTCCTTGGTACCCTTTCCGCAGTGACCTCCGCTAAGATGAAAATCGCTCGAAACTGCGCTTACACTAGATAAAACATCCGGAACATACCCGGTCAGGCCGATCGCAGCAAACATCTTATCTGTCATTTTCCCGCCTTTAATCTCAAATCCATAATGGCAGGTAACTTGAATGCCCCACCCTTTGGGATCTTCCATACCGGATGATGTCTTAGGCAGATAAATACCGTTTTCAACCTGGCTAATTAAATCTTCCAGTGGTGTATCACCGGATCCGAAAAAAGTATTGCTCATCCTGGGATAAACTTTCCGGGAAAAATCCTGCCGGCGGCCGTTGGGTGAGCGAGGGATATTCAGCATAGTAGCAGAATATAGATCAGTAAGCCCCCGTTTAAAAATTCCATCCTTTACGATTTGAGTCGACCCAGCTGTCACTCCTTCATCATCAAAGAAATAGGACCCAAATGCTCCTGGCATACTGGGATCATCATAAATATTCACCAGTTCTGAACCCACTCGACGGTCAATATAATTGGCTGCTTTAGCTCGTTCTTTCAGGAACATATCCGTTTCCACACCATGGCCAAAAGATTCATGGCAGATCACGCCCGAAACACCTCCCGCTGTCACAACTGTATATTCACCCGGTTCAATCCGATCCGCCTCAAGTAGTTTAATCGCATTCTTTACTATCACTTCCAATTCTTCATCGCTGAAAGTGAGAACCTCCAAACCAGCGGTTCCACACTTGGAATCCCAATCGAATACAACCCCCTTATCACCCATTACAGTAACCAAGATTGACATATGGACGCGCTGGACATCCTGGGATATATCAGCGGCCCGATTTCGGAATATCGATTTCTCCCTATATTCCAATAAGGTGATCCGGGCGTTAACAATCCTGGAGTCAATTTTATTCACACGCCGGTTCATTTCCCGCAGGTATTCCAATTTATCTCCAGTCGGGACCTGAGCGGGATCCTGTTCCATCTTGGTTTGGTAATCGTGTTTCCGTTCCAGCCCTGGATCTATTGATCCGTTTTTAGTAAAACTAGAGTTCTTGATTAAATCTTTTACTCCCTGAAGAAGTTCGTTTTTATCAAACCCTCCAATTGCCTTCTCATTCATAGTATGTCCATCAAAAGTCGTCAGGATGGCTCCCGCTGTCGGATCTCCCACGATCACCCGTTCCTGGTTGTTATCAACCAGGTATCGAACTGTTTCCCGGGAAGTCAAGACTACAGCGCCATAGGGTGCTTTCGACTCCAGGGTAGCAACGACATCCCCTAATAAAGGGCGCAGCTGATTCATTTCCGGTTTGAGATTATTATTTTTCATACTTCCTCCACTGTTTCTATTTATCATTCAGTAGGGTTAACTCCATTTTACAAAGTATATTTCCATCCACTAATTCCAAGTTTGCACAGCTGAGCTTTGATGATCAAAGATTAAAAGCCCACTCACCATCCCGCATCACGGGCTCTGAATTTCCATCCGGGAGGATCCCATCGATATTCATCTCTCCCGAGCCAATCATGAAATCTTCGTGAATAAGGCTGGTATTACCTCCCCGGGCATTAAACTCTTCGGTGGACAACTTTTCGCCTCCCATTATGCTGAACTGGAATGCTCTTCCCAGGGCAAGATGGCAAGAGGCATTTTCATCCAGCAGGGTGTTGTAAAACAGCAGTCCTGACTGTGAAATTGGTGAGCTGTTGGGAACCAAGGCAACTTCGCCCAGCATTTTTGCACCCTCATCAATAGCCAGCAGGTTACCCAGCACCTGTTCTCCCTTTTCGGCGGAAAAATCAACCACTTTCCCTTCTTTAAAGGTCAAACTGAAGTTGTTAATAACATTACCTGAATAAGCCAACGGACGGGAGGAACTTACCGTTCCTTCTGTGAGACGGCGGTCAGGCAAAGTAAAGACTTCTTCTGTAGGTATATTGGCAGTGAATGGAATGCCGCTCCTGGTTGCGAACCCGGCCGATTTCCAGGTATGACCTTCTGGTAATCCAATTCTCAAATCTGTTCCAGGGGCTGTGTAATGCAATCCCTGATAGGATTTCTGATTGAGGTATTCACTCCGTTTACCCAAATTGATGATATGAGCTTGCCAGGCGGCGATGGGATCCTCTTCATAAACTCTGCAAATCTTAAACAAGGCATCCCATAAGGCGTGTTCCTGTTCTGCTGCCGGTAAATCCGGGAATACTTTCCTGGCCCAACCAGCTACTGGTATGGATAAAACCGTCCAATTCATGGTGTTTTTTCCGATATGAGTGCTGATCGGTTTCATGTATTTCCGGATGGTTGTTTGCTGCTGGCTGAGCAAGTCGGGGTCCTGACCTTCCATCAGGTCAGGGTCAAAAGCTGAGATCGAGAGCATGGCGCCCCCATTTTCAATTACTTCCAGAATGCCTTTTAACTGCCAGGCAGGGAATTCTTCGAAGGAATCCCTGGGAGCGTGCTTAAACCGGATCAAGTTTAGATCATCGTCCCGCCAGAGCACATCCACCAATGGGGCACCAGCCTGGTAAGCGCTGGTTACAATTTCCCGGATCAAAGGGGCGGTCTGGATCGGCACACCGCCGTACTTAAGAGCTTGTAAAATCAGTTTTTGGCCGGGCTGCAGATTCAACCCCACTTTCACAGCCAAGTTAGCATATTTTTTTAGATTGGTTTGGAAATTTGGGTCCATGGATCTGCTCTCCAGTTGGGTTTGTCCGTCTATTAACACTACAATTTGGTTTTAATCAAATTAAATTAATTAAATACCATTCACCCTGGATTTTACCATCCAGCATGTGCAATAAGTTGTCAGAGGAAGGAAGGATAGACGATTGTCCTACAGGAATCCTGATGAAATCCACAATACTTAAGAACTATTCTGGGTTTACTGCCGCTATGTAGCTTGTTCGATGATCCCCAAAAAATTATCCGCTGAAAGACTGGCACCGCCCACCAGCGCCCCGTCAATTTCCGATTGAGTGAAAAATCCACGCGCATTCCCCGGGTTAACAGACCCCCCGTAAAGTATCCTTATCTTTTGAGAAATTATTTCCCCCCACAATCCAGACAGAGTTGGCCGGATGACTCCTCCAATCAAATCTCCAGTATCTTCTGCTGAAGCCGAGAGTCCACTGCCGATCGCCCAAACAGGTTCATAAGCAATCACCATCAGGTCAGGATCGGGTAAATGAACTCCCTCTAACCCTGCCTGCAGCTGACCGGCAATTACACTTGCCGCCCCCCCGCTTTCCCGCTCTTCCAGCTGTTCACCTACACAGAGCACAGGGATCATTCCGGCATTCAACGCTGCGGTTACCTTAAGGTTGATCAACTCATCAGTTTCACCATAGAAGGCTCTTCTCTCACTGTGCCCCAGGATGACATGGGTGCAGAACTCTGCCGCCATATCCGCAGAGATTTCTCCAGTAAAAGCGCCAGACTTGTGTTCTGATATATTCTGGGCTCCCAGCAGAATCGGGGAGCTAACCAACAATTTATTCAGTTGTGACAAGGATGTAAACGGTGGGCAGATTAATACATCCACAGTGGTCAGCGATTTTACTCCCTGGATTAACTTCCTCACCAGAGAAATCCCTTCCGACTCGGTTTTATTCATTTTCCAGTTGCCGGCAATCAAGGGCTTACGCATACCAGTTACTCCCATCCTTCAATGTGCACTGAATCCACAATGCCGACAATCACTGAGATTACGCAGCCGTCTGGATTATCCAGAATCTGGCGGGCGCCATTTCCTTCTCTGTTCACCAGCACAGTATCTCCTACGCCTGCCTGTGAATTATCCAGGGCGACAAAATCTCCCTCTGGCGGATCATCCGGCAGGGTCAAAGGCTGGACAACCAGCAATCGGCGGTTTTTATAATGTGGGTGACTAATGGTAGTCACCACGGTTCCGGTCACTTTGCCTAGTATCATATCAAGTATATTTTTTTGACCCCTTTTTAAGGGTGAGGTCAAATTGATCATCTGGATAGACTACCAGCTCATCGACAATCCCAATCAGCGCCAGATCCACAGGGACAAAAGTATGAACCTGCATCGCCAAGGCAGCTTCCCGGGAACGTACCATCACGCACAGGTCTCCCGGACCAGCCTGAACAACATCCACTGCTACCTGCAGCGGGCCGGTGGATTCCAGATGTTTATTCAGCGGTTCCACCACCAGCAGCTTCATCCCCGTAAGATCAGGATATTTAATTGAGGCTACAGCTGTTCCTCGAACGCGACCAAAGAGCATATCAGTGTCCTCCCACACTTTTCAGCACCCGTTGAATGATGGTTTTCAGCAGGTTCGAATCCACCGAATCTCCTACCTGTTCCCGGACTGCATTCAACACCCGGTCTTCCAGGGCTTCCCTGGTTGGAGGTGGAAGCGGGGTCTGGGGCAAGGACGGTGCGGCGCTGGGAGACTGTTTTTCGGTGATATAGGGTCGGATAGGTGCGCTGGAAGGTTGATCGTGCTCACGCAGAAGTTCCACTCCCAGCTTCCTGGCTTTCTCCCGGCCGATATCCGTCACCACTACATCATCATTAACAACCAGAGTGGTCACTCCACTGTGAAAGAGATCCTCAATGTCCCGATCGGTATAAAAAATTTTAGGCATAGGATAACTCCTAAATACTTCTTTATTTATTTACCGGCGATACCTTCTACGTTTTCCATAGCCTGAATGGCTGCGTCTCGGGCAGTTACCATCTCAGCCTCTGAACCGGACATCCACATCCGTCCGAAACGTCCTACGGAAGCAATATGAATTATCTTCACATTGGTTTTCTTTTCCGCCTCATTAGCCGCGAGCATAATATAAGCCGCGGGAGCAACTTCCAGAACAAACAGGGTTTCACTAGCAACCAGCATTGATCCCCGGCGCCAGCGGTTCAACAGTTGGGCCTGGTATGGATCCACACGGGTGATCAAATTGGAGGAATACACAGTAGGTTTGATACGGTCCTCTTTTACCAACTCCAACCTTTCGAGCACTATTCGTCCGGATTCCAGCACGGCAGCCTGATTCAGGGAGTGGACCTCAAACATGCCGAATTCCCGCTCCACAACCTGCGCACCGGGTTTGGCTTCTGTGGCTTTGACTGCGATGTCCACTGTGCGGAAGACTTCGTTGCCAGGTGCCATTTCCACATAAAGGGAAGCCATGCCTTCTACTGGAAGGTCTCCCTGGGTAATTGTGCCCACAAAAGCTGCCACCTCGGACTGCATACGGTCCAGGTAACAATAAACACGTAGTTGAAAATCTCTTTTTTCCATAAGGTCTCCTTATTGGAAGGTCTTCCGACAAAACCATTATGGTTTATTCAGGAAGTTTCCATTTTGTTGTCATGCATCGCTATCCCGATCGGGGTCACCAGGGCGGGAAAATCAGGAACCCAGGCAGCTATCCCGGTATACTCCTCAATCACTTCTGCCACCCTGTAAAAAGCGCTGGTTCCGCCAACCAGGGTAATTAAAGGGACTTGATATCCCTCAATATGCCTGGCAACGATACTGGCTACTTTTTCCAATACTGGTTTTAACACCGGGAACAAAGCCGGCTGCTCTGCGGGGTCGATTTTGAGGCGTTCCGCATCCTCAAACGGAATATCATGAGCTCCTGCGACAACCAGCGAAAAATGGGTGCCGCCCGTTGCTTCATCCGCGGTATAAACTACCTGCCCATTCTCAACCACAGCGATCCCGGTTGTGCCGCCCCCTACATCTACAATGACTCCGTTCTCCAGGCCCACCAGGGTGTTGGCTGCACTGGGTTCATCCACCAGGCCAGTACAGATCATCCCCGCCGCTTCTATCACATGGGCTGTAGCTTGGACTTCAGTTCTGGGAACACCAGGAGGATACCCGCTGGCAGCATGGGTGAGTTCTCTGCCAATCCGCAGTTCAATCTGGCCTTTCATGCTTTTAACCAGATCAACAGCGCCGACAAAGTCCACCACCAAGCCGTCCCGCGCAACCTGCGCAAATCTGTATTCTCCCGTCAGGGGCTGATTCTGATCATCCAGAACAGCCACAGTCAGGTAGGCTGTGCCCAGATCCACTCCAACATGAAGGTTTCCTTCCGGAACCTGGTCAAATGGAGGCGGCTCAGGGTCTTCTGCCCAGTGAAATACTCGCGCAGCGCGCGTTAAGGTTTCAAGAAGTTCCGCTGATTGCAAGACAACCTCGTTACTTCTTATCTTCTGATCGACCGCCGAAGTTGCCCTTAGAACTCTTCGGAAGCACCATTTCAACATTTTCGTGCGGGCGCGGGATGACATGAATGGAAACCAGTTCCCCGACTCGTTTTGCGGCTGCGCCGCCTGCGTCAGTGGCCGCTTTCACAGCGCCCACGTCGCCCCGGACCATAACGGTAACATATCCGCCGCCGACGTATTCTGAACCAATCAGAACCACGTTGGCTGCTTTTACCATGGCATCAGCGGCTTCCACTGCGCCTACCAGGCCGCGGGTCTCCACCATACCGAGGGCAATAAATGAAGGATCTTGTTGTGCCATTTTTTACTCCTTGTACTAATCGGTTAAAAAGTTACTTACATATTTTGAATGAATAAGGGATTATTTCGTATTTAATATCTCCTGAACCGTCACCCGCACCAGGTTTTCCAGTGCCTCATAATCCGGCGCCTGGATGCTGCCTGCCGGTACATTGCCCGGTTGGAAGGCTTCTTCCGGAGGATCGCTGATCTCAAAAGCCATGCGTTTGACGTTATAAAGATGATGGACATTAACATTGTCACCTGTAATCGCGCCCCCAACGCCACCAGATCCCAAGGTCAGAGATGGAGTAATGCCGGTGGTATACCCGATCATGCCTAGTGTTCCCATCGTGTTGACACCAATCCGGAAAACCGGTTTCTCAAGGCCAAAGGCATAAATGATCTCTTCATTCGTGGCGTGAATGATGAGACTGTGTCCCAGGCCGCCGAAGTTAATCAGGTCTAGACAGCGGTCACAGCCAGCTTCCCAACCATCCGCAGTATAAAAACCCAATACCGGGGTTAATTTTTCTCGGGAAAGCGGTTCTTCTTTCCCGACGCTATTTAAGTCTGCGACTAGAATCCGGGCGCTGTCCGGCACCTGGAAGCCCGCTTTTGCAGCCAGGAATTGGGGAGATTTTCCCACTGAACTGGCATCTATCACCCCGTTAGGGAAAAACAGAATCGAGCGCAGCGCTTCTGCCTCAACTGGGGATACCCAGTAGGCTCCTTGAGCTATCATCAGCTCTTTTAAACGGCCGGCTATGGGGCGATCTGCTACTACAGACTGCTCAGTAGCACATATCAGAGAAAAATCAAAGGCTTTACTACCTACAATATACCGGGCGGCTTTTTCTAGGTCAGCGCTGCGGTCCACGTAAACAGGCACATTGCCCGGACCAACACCATATGCGGGTTTGCCTTTGGAATGGGCTACCCGCACCATCTCTCCGCCGCCAGTCGCCAAAATCAGTGCAGTGTAACGGTGCGACAGCAGTTCATCTGTACCCGGCAGGCTAATTTCAGACATACAGTGAATCAAACCCTCCGGCGCACCGGCCGCTACAGCAGCTTTGTTCATTAATTCCGCTGTGGCAACACAGCAGTTTACTGCCGAAGGATGAGGCGCAATTACAATCGCGTTGCGGGCCTTCACCGCCATCAATATCTTGTTCATTACGGTAGATGTAGGGTTGGTGCTGGGAGTAAGCGCTGCGATAACACCCATCGGCCAGGCGATTTGGTACAGCTTTAGCTGATCATCCCGCTTGATGATACCCACAGTTTTGACGTCCTTGATCGAATCCCAGACTGCTTTCGACGCAAACTGGTTTTTGATTTTTTTATGCTCCGGGACACCAAAACCGGTTTCTTCAGCGGCCAACCGCCCCAAACGTTCCGCAGCACCGTAAGCTGCCTCTGCCATTGCTTCACATACGCGGTCGACTTCCGCCTGGGTAACAAAACCCCAAGTTTTCTGGGCTTCCCACGCGCTGAGAACCATCCGGCGGGCTTGTTGTATTGAGCGTAAATCTTTGTCAAATTCTGGCATAGGTTTTCCTAATTCAGTTGATAAAGGTTTAACTAAAGGATTCATTCTTTCTGATAAGTTACTTCACCCAATACGCTGAGGTGATCTATCACTGCCATGATTACCGCATCGACCGGTCGATTTTGAGTAATTTCTGTTTGTCTGCCGCTGGAGCCATGCGCTGTGAGTACCAACTCACCGATCCCGGCATCCAGAGTATCCACCGCGACATAGGGCTTTCCAAAAGGCACCCCATCCACATCAGTTTGGCGCAGGATCAATAACTTCCTGCCCTCCAGGGTGGGCTCCTTGATAGTTGATACAGTCGTTCCAATCACTTTTGCAATCAACATGTATTGCTCCTGGGCTCACTTCCTGAATACAACTTCATTGTCAACAACCAGGTGGTCAAGTACAGCCATGATTACCGCGTCCACCGGTGTTTCTTTGGTAATTGGTGTCTGCCGGGCTGCAGATCCATGGCAGGTCAGCACCAAATCACCCACACCAGCATCCACCAAATCCGTTGCCACATAGGAAGGACCGA
>JAUWEC010000149.1 GCA_030608465.1 Chloroflexota bacterium | reverse complement strand
GAAACAACGTGACCAGGGTGCTTTTATCAGCGTCAAGGATTATAGAAAAAAAATCCTCGGTGAGAAAGCAGACCAAATGGTTTTTGCTGACGATTTCGCAGTTACCATAGAAATCAGCGCCTGTCAATATTTTCACTATGTACGGATGATTGCTGAATCCGCCATCAAAGATCAAATGCTGATGCCGGGGCGATTTATCCGGGTCCGAAAAATGAAAGAGCAGGAAGAGGATGGCGACCTGGCATCATTTGCTGCAGCGATGCAAATTATCGGCGCCAGTTATGTTGAAACACTGGACACCAAGGGGACTGACGGCTCCAATATCCACCTTGGTGGTCCGGCAACCATCACGGGGTACTTCGGCGGAGTGGGGCAGCCCAATCAACATGCTTTAAAGTGGCTGGATGAATTCCTCTACTACTACACAACCTACGGGATCCGGCAGGTACTTAACATCAATCCTGGCACGGTGCTGCTGGGCTATATGCTTCACCGACTGGGAGTGGATAACGAGTTTAAGATTTCCGTATATATGGGCAACGACAATCCCTATGCCGCCCTCTGGACTTTGCTGGGTGCAAAACTATTCACCCGGGATGACGGCACCTCCCCCTTGATTGGATTTAACTGGAGCAATTCTATAAACAACCAGAGCATGGAATTGACCGCCCAGTTCCGCAAGGAAATGGGTTTTGAAGATATTGTCCGCTTTGAGCACCACATCACAGAAACCTACAAGAGCATTGTCCTCCAACCATACAACCGCCGCGATGAATTGATTGAAATTGCTGATCATGTAGCAAATATCTCCGCCAAACACGAGGGTGCTGACCCGGAAATTGACCAAACCAGGGATCACCCATCCGATATCCTGGATTACTTCCGCGATAAGGATGAGATTATGGAAACCGGAGACTGGGACGCCCTGACCGGAAATTTCCAGGACAAATTCATCTCATTAAACAAAACAGCCCAGGCACTTACGGAGAATGGTTTATCCTTCCTGGCTGCGCCAAATTTACACGCTTGAGCAAACTGACAATCCCGGAGAAGCTGTCACAAATTTTCTTCTCTAAATAAAATCCTGATCTCAGAATAATACCTTAACTTCAGGAGGACAAATTATGAAGGTGATCACTTCCGGAAAGGGAAAAATGCTCCAACCCCCTGATCTCAATAGTTTCCGGGAACACAACAGAACAAAACCCCGCGGATTAATCGATAAACGCATGACGGAAGCGGAAGCCGTCGGGAAATATATCCATGATGGAGATTACATCGGCACTGAGCTTTACGGCACCGTGCGCTGCCCACAATCCCTGGTCAATGAAATAGTCCGCCAGGGGAAAAAAGATCTCTACGTGGCTGGCCAGGGAGTTTACGAACTGGATATCCTGCTCGGCGCAGGGCTCATTAAAGCCCTTGATCATACTTATATCGGAATGGAAGTGTACGGCATTTCCAATTGCCTGCGCCGCGAGGTAGAAAGCGGCCGGGTGGAACACTGCGTGGAATGGAGCAATGCGGCCATTGCCTGGCGGTTTAAGGCGGCGGCAATGGGTGTGCCGTTTCTGCCAACCCGATCAATGCTTGGAACCGATACCCTGACTTACAGCGCGGCCAAAGTGGTTGAAGATCCTTTTACCGGGGACCCAGTGGCTCTCTTGCCTGCCTTAATCCTCGATGTGGGCTTGATCCATGTCCACCGGGCTGACAAATACGGCAACGCCCAGATCGACGGAATTAGTGGTTTTGCATTTGAACTTGCCCGGGCTTCCAAACGTCTCCTGATCAGCACGGAAGAAATGGTCTCTACTGATGAAATCCGGAAGCACCCCGACAGGACAATAATTCCCTATTATCTTGTAGACGCGGTCATCCAGGCACCCTTTGGATCCCATCCCGGAGAAATGTGTTACCAGTATGAGCGGGATGAACCGCAAATAAAAGCCTGGGTGGAAGCCTCAAAAGATCCGGGTACCACTCAGGAATACCTCCAGAAATATATTTATGATCTCAAGGATCATCAAGCTTACCTGGAGCTCATCGGCAGAGAGCGATTGAACGAGCTGCAGGATATGGTGCCGGAGGCATAATCATGACAGAACCCAAATACAACCCCAACGAGTTAATGATTTGCACTGCTTCCCGTTTGATGGAAAATAATTCCACAGTTTTTATCGGTACCGGGATTCCGATGCTGGCCGCGGCTTTGGCACAAAAAATGCACGCTCCTAATTTGGTGAGTATTTTTGAGTTTGGCGGCACCGGCGCTATCCTGGAAGAGCTGCCTCTGGCAGTTGGAGAGAGACGCACCTTCCACAAAGCGCTGGCGGCATCCGGCATTACGGATATTGTGGAAACTGCCCAACGCGGTTTTGTCGACTACGGTTTCCTGGGCGGCGCCCAGATTGATCCTTACGGCAACCTCAATTCAACCGTGATCGGTGATCACGATCACCCCAAAGTCAGGCTGCCTGGCAGCGGGGGCGGTAATGATGTCGGATCTCACTGCTGGCGGACGATCGCGATAATGAAACATGATCAAATCAGATTCGTGGAAAAGGTTGATTTCATTACTACCCCTGGTTACCTGACCGGTCCTGGCGCACGCGAGAAAGTCGGATTGCCGCCCGGCACCGGTCCCTACCGGGTGGTGACGACCCTGGGGATTCTTGGTTATGATAAAGACACCAAAAGAATGCGGCTGCTCTCCACGCAACCGGGCGTCACAGTCGAGCAGGTTGTAGAAAATACGGGATTTGAGCTGCTGCTGGCTGATGAAATCACGATGTTTGAGCCGCCCAGCCTGGAAGAGCTTCGTATCTTGCGGGAGGAAGTGGATAAAAACAAGTTTTACATTTAGAGGTTGGGGCTTGAGTTTAATTACAATAACAGGTGTATAATTTGACCCGACAATCGTGAAACACATCACATAATAATGCGTGACTATACCTAGTAGAAGATTGTTAATAAAATATGAAAGAAAAACAAGTCGTTCAGGAAGCTTTCACAGAACTCGCCCCCCGATACGAAGAAGTTGTCGACGGCGAATTAAAAACATTCTGGGGATGGAGCTATAATAAGTTTGTTGATCAATTAGTCGAACAAACTCCTTTCAAAGCAAATCAACGTATTCTTGATATTGCCACCGGAACATCCGCTATCCCCCGCAAGATCTTAAAAAACAAGACCCCAGGCATTCACATCACCGGTCTGGATATTACAGAATCCATGCTCCAGCAAGGCAAACGAAAAATATCCACCTCAGATTTCAACACCTCAATCAGTCTGACCTGCGCCGATGCCATGAAGCTTCCCTTTGAGGAGAACTCCTTTGATGTGATAGTCTCGGGTTTAGCATCCCATCATTTGGATATTCCTCTCATGCTCTCCGAAATGGAGCGGTGTTTGAAACCAGGGGGGGTATTGTCGATCATTGATGTTGGCTCATCACCCTTCTGGGAATTTCTGGTCACCCGTGGGTTTATAAGACTATTCGCTTTTATATATTTCTTGTTTAAGGAAAGCCTCACAAGAGCCAGGGCGGAATTCTCCGCGGTTACCAATCTTAGAACCGCTGAAGGTTGGCAGGCAGAATTGGAATCTGCAGGGTACAGTTCATTTGAGATAAGGAAACTACCATTAGAAATTCGTTGGATACCAAGTCCTTATAAAATTCTTGCTCAGAAAAATGATATTTAGGAGGAATAATGAAGACACACTCAGATCTATTTAAACAAGGCCGAAAAGAAGAGATATGGGCAAAGTACTGTGGTTTTCTTGATCTAAATGTTGATGAATTTATGGAGATTCAAGAACATCTTCTACTTGAACAGATCGGCTTATTGGGAAAAAGCATGATGGGACGGATGCTGATGGGAGATGTTATCCCTGGTAGTATTGAAGAATTCCGTGAAGTAGTACCATTCACAACTTATAAAGATTACCTTGGTTATATTGACGAAAAAAGAGAAGACGTTCTTCCAAGAAAACCTCATGTTTGGGCTCATACATCTGGACGGTCAGGAGAATATAAATTCAAGTGGGTACCAATTACAAAACAAATGTATGATAAATTCGCTGATGCTGTAATTGGTTCTATGATCATGTCCACTGTTTCACGGCGGGGTGAAATTAATCTGGAATTAAATGATAATGTTTTGGTAGCTCTTGCTCCCCCTCCTTACATTACTGGATTTTTCTTGCACTCAATTTCGGAATCAATAGATCTTCAGTTTCTTCCTTCAGTAGAAATATCCGATCAAGTAGACTTTCAAGAAAGGATCGCTCTGGGATTTGACCTGGCAATGAAAAAAGGCGTTGACTTTTTTTATGGAATTTCTAGCATCCTTGTCCGGGTTGGTGAAAGGTTTGAAGAAGGATCAGGTACTACAAAATTCTCTCTTGACCTTTTACGACCGGGTGTTCTATATAGATTAATAAAAGGATTAATAATATCAAAGATAAAAAAAACTCCATTATTACCAAAATACATTTGGAATTTGAAGGGTATTATTACCGGAGGAACCGATACTTCAATTTACCGAGATCAGATTGAATACTACTGGGGAAGAAAGCCATTAGAAGTATACGGTGCAACTGAATCAGGGGCTATTTCTACTCAAGCTTGGAATTATAAAGGATTAACTTTCTTTCCAGATATATCTTTCTTAGAATTTATACCTCAGGATGAGTATGAAAGAAACAACAAAGATCCTGATTATCAACCAAAGTCTGTTCTTTACAATGAATTAGAACTAGGAGTTTATGAAGTTGTATGTACAAATTTTCACGGTGGTATATTTACTCGATACAGAGTAGGAGATTTAATTGAAGTGATTTCATTAAGCGACGATGAAATTAATGTAAATCTTCCACAGTTCCGATTTCATTCAAGAGCTGGTGACATGATTAGTCTCGCCGGGATGGTTCTACTAACTGAAAAAAATATCTGGGAAGCAATTAAAGGTGCAGAGGTTGACTATTATGACTGGGTAGCCCGAAAGGAGGTCATGGATGGCAAAATATATTTACATATATTTATTGAATTAAAATCTCCATCGAACATTGATATTGACCAGATAAAATCCAAGATTTCTGATAACTTAAAGAACATAAATTCAGATTATCTTGGTTTTGAAAGTTTTCTTGGTTATGATCCGCTAAAATTAGACTTTCTAAATCCAGGTGCCTTTGGGGTTTATATGGATTATCAGAAGAGCGAAGGAGCTGACCTAGCGCACACAAAACCACCCCACATGAAACCCACAAGTGATCAAATGAGCAAGCTGTTAGAGGGCACTAGACTAAAAAAATAGTATGAATTGGAATATCAATACACTAGTTCCAGTTATATCATTCTTTTTATATGCGGTACTGTTTGTTCTGGTTACCACAGCAACACCCCAGACAGTTGTTCGACGATCTTTTAGATGGTATCTGGTAACCATGCTAAGTTGGTCATTCAGTGGATTTATGGTACTGGCAGATATTAGTTGGACATTATTTTGGTTCCGAGTAATGTCAATTAGTGCCATAGCGACGATGGCTAGTATCCTTTTTTTTACCCAAGCTCTGCTCGAGAAAAAAGGAAAATGGACCAAGTTTGTATTACCTTATCTTCTAATCACTTCAATAATTGTTGGAATATCAGATCTTGTTGTTAAATCAGTTAGCGTTGAAAATAACATTGTTGTCGATTATCAATTTGGCTTTCTAGCTATTCTTGGTATCCCTGGGTATCTCTTTGTCCCATACGCATTTGTTGAATTAATTAGAGAAATTCGAAAAACCAACGATGAAATTCATAAGACTCGTCTCCAATATCTGATAACTGGTATTGGGATAATGTATCTGGCTACTTTTCTTAATGCTACCCCTCTTGGAAAATACCCTGTCGATATTGCAGCAAACAGTGTGACCGCACTCTTGATCGCTTATGCTATTCTCAGGTACCATCTGTTGGATATCCGCGTTGTCATCCGGCAAGGCATGGTGTATTCCATCCCAACCATAATCATCGGTGCCGCATATTTCTTAATCATCACTTTATCGTTAACTGTATTTGAATTATACTCTGGCGTTGAAATCTTCCTGCTCTCCCTGATAGTGGCTGTGGTTACTGCCCTGTTGGCTGAACCGCTCAGAGTTAGGGCTCAGCTTATTATTGACCGGCTGTTCTTCCGCGAGAAATTTGATTCCCAGGTTATGCTGCAGAACCTAAGCAGCCGAGCTTCGTCGGTGCTTGATCTTTATAAGATCACAAATATGATTTTGACAGAAGTAACTTCAACCCTGCATATCCCACGAGCTGCATTTTTCTTGAGAGATGAAGATACCGGGATATTTCAAGTAACAAATCAAATAGGGTTTGAACTGCCTGGCAATTTATCTTTCAGGCAGGGGCACCCTGTTGCTCTTTGGTTTTCCACAAACAACCAGCCTCTCACAAAACATGACTTAGAGGTTCACCCCCAATTTCAATCCTTGTGGAAAAGTGAAAGGCAGGACCTGGAAGAAATGGAAGCAGAATTATTAATCCCCATTAAAGTGCAATCTCAGCTGGTGGGGATTTTTACCTTGGGATTGAAACGCTCGGAACAAGTTTACAGTACGGAGGAAAAATTAACCCTCTCCACCGTTGCCAATCAGACCGCAGTCGCAATTGAAAATGCCCGCCTATACACAGCAGAGCAGAATCACCGTAGAGAGATTGACACATTGTACGATCTTGCTCGCCAACTGGTCGCTACAGATGACCTAACGACTGTCATTAATAGTGTTTCTCGCTATGCAACAGAAAGTGTTCACGTAACATATTCCAGGATCCTGATCCGCGAAGAAAATGGTGATTATTACTGTCGGGCAATTTATCATGAACAAAATCTCACAGGTCAATTAGGTTTAGGAAAAATTGAGCCAATTGTTGCTGAACATTATTTCAGGGATATCATGCGGAATGGACAACCAGCGGTATTAACAATCAGCGACCCGGATTTACACGACGAGGAAAAACAAGCGCTGTTCTTAAATGGTGCTAGAACCCTTTGCCTTTCCCCGTTGATAGGTGTAAATGAATATATAGGATTGCTTGTTCTGGGAGAAACCGGTAGTAATCATAAAAACCCATTTGATACTAGTAATATTCGGCTTGTAAAAGCTATTTCAGATCATGCCACCAGTGCCATCCAGCGAGCAATGCTCCATGAACAGCTGGAGGAAAACTTTTTACAGACTGTCGTTTCCCTGGCAAATGCTATAGATGCCAGAGATGCCTATACCGGAGATCACAGCCAAAGGATGGGGGATTTAGCAACCCGGGTGAGCCAGGCAATGAATCTTTCAATGAAGGACATT
>JAUWEC010000025.1 GCA_030608465.1 Chloroflexota bacterium | reverse complement strand
GCTGATGGCACAGAGGTAATCGATAATCCAAAGCTAAATGAATTCTATAAAATAATTAAAATTATTACCCAGGACAAGGATCTCTTCGCACCTCGTCGGATTAAAACAATATTTCTATTCAATCTTGGCGCATATAATCATTTGTTGCCAAGATAATACAGTCGTGCTAAATCACTTTACGCTATATAGAAATTTCATTAATATCATATTGCTCCAGATAACCCCGCCCTTAACAATAAATAAAGTTTGAATAAAAGCTCAATACCAGAGACCGATATAAAAGAGTAACAATACTTACACACCTGGAGAGTACATTAAATGAATAATAACTATCCAGAGGAAAAATCTAACTATAAGAAATTGATAGTCATCTATCGTTTCCTCTTATTATTCTCCATTTTTGAAAGTCTGATTGCATTTTCAATATTATCAAAATATTCCATGTCAAAAATCAGCCTATTATTTGGTCATTCAGCTGAACGTTTAGTTCTGGTCTTTTCATTAATTCTTCCCCTTCTTTTCTTCGCGTATTTACTTGCAGAATCATTCAAAAAGCGAACCCTGTTCATCAAGATAAATGAAAAAATATCACAAACCGCGGATAAAACATTTTATGGAATACTCCTAGCAGGTGTAACCCTTATTATATTTGCCACTGAGCTATTTATTCTTTTCCCTACAACTGAGCACTATCTAGATAATGACCTTTTTCTATTCCTTTATGGGGCTTTTACCCCAAATCTAATATTAGTCATTCTATTTGGCATTCAGGTATTGGGTTTTGTCACTCACCTAAGAAGCCCAAATTGGAAACAATTATGGTCTGATTTTGAACTGAGAAATCTGCTTTTTGGATTTATTATTCTGATTTTCACATTTCTTTATTGGGGAATTTTGTTCATTCAGGCCCCAATATTATCTTCCATTCCCCATTGGTTTAAATCTGTAATGATACAACCATTTACTCTCAAACACCTTTACTTTTTTCCGTTTCTACTTCTTATTTGGTGGGGTATCCATCTCGTTTTTTCCGAATCGCTGTCAATTATAAAAGGCATGATTTTGTTAATCTTTTTTGGATATGCATTTCAATTCATGTTCGGTTTGGTTGCTGGCGAAGGTTTTGAATCCATCCGCAAGAATTATGACGAACATGCACCCTCTACAGCTGTTTCTAATGCTTGCTCATCGACAAGTATTACTGATTCCATCCAAAATTACGAGTCATATTATGCTAACTCTTTCATGTTACAAACAAAGCCTCCTGGTTATCTTGTCGGCCACATAGCCTTTGCCAAGTTGACAAATTTCCTTTCTGACTCACAAACCGAAACCCAATGTAGATACAACTACATACGAATTGGGGCTTATCTTTTCCCATTCCTAGCCTCATTGGTTATCATTCCGATCACATATATAAGTAAGTATCTTTTTAGATTAAACTATCCTCTTCTACCAGGTCTTATCTATATTTTGATGCCAAATTTCATGATCTGGGTGATGGTTCCCGACCAGGTAGTGTTCCCGTTAATATTTATTATCAACATTGTCTTAATGCATTTGACCATCAAATATGATTCTTTCTTGATTGCCTTAGGCCTGGGGGTGATGGTATATTTATCCACCTTTATATCCTTTTCTATGCTCCCCCTTATTGGTTTATTTTGTATCTGGCTAACAGCAAAATATCTTACAAGTAATAACAATAGACAACGAATAAAAATATTCAATCTTATCTTGGGGTTTTTCCTGGGATTTGGCCTAACATATATGGTCTTCTATTTCACCTTGAATTACGATGCGTTTTCCCGTTATCAGTTGGCTTTATCCCATCACCGTAGGATTAAAAATTTCAATATTAATTTTCGCACTATTATTATTGCGTTTCTTAATAACACAACAGAATATTTCACTTGGGCTGGTATCCCTCTGTTTTTTTTGGTGGCAAGTCACAGTCTAACTTCCATTAAGAAGATAATTAAAAGAAATCATGAAGACAATAATCTCTTTACTTTTAGTTGCTTAGGGTTGTATTTTGCATTGAATTTACTTTCGCAAACTCATGGAGAAGTACAAAGATTGTGGATCTTTTTATCTCCACTCATAGCGATTATTGCAGCTGCCGAAATTTATAATCGCATTAAAAACAATCAAAAGTTAGCTGTCTTTTTTCTGTTATTAATCCAATTCTGCACCGCAGTGTGGAATTTCCAATTTATACGAAATCAATACTTTTGATAATACCCATCGTCAGTGATCAGATGAATGTATACATTGTGTGAGTAGATATAATCCGCGACAAGGAAAGTTGCCCCCTTGGATGATTATTCTTGAAAACCGGTGGGAACGGCGAAGCCAGATGGAGATCTGTCCAATACCGGGTGGTGAAAAAATAATTGACTCTTAACCAAATGGGAATTTATCCATTCTGCCCAAGGAGGAAAACAATGTCCATTGTGTCTACTCAGGGGGAGAAAAACGGTGTACGCTCCGCTATCATTCACCGGTTCAGGATGGATACTTTCTCTTCAGGGGTGTAGTTCTCTCTCTGTTTTTCCATTTGGTTTTAACCTCCATTTTATACTATCACAGGGCGACTATTTTCCCATTTCCGTTTAAAACAATGGTGTTCTCCTTTTGTGGTGAAGTAACCTTGCTAAAGGATACACACCTGGCAAGTAATTGGAACCGTAGGTGTTTTTGCTGCCGTTTAGCTTTCCTGCATGATGCAGTCAAGCCATTATTAATATTGACATTGAAGAAGCATTGCAGGACTTATCAGCAATGGGCTATCTGCCGATAAAGGGATCAACAATATTGTGCTGTGAGTAATTCAGATAAATGAGTACTGAATAGATGAAATAACCAATTGAATGGGAAGTGCTGAAGTTAATTGTAGAGATAGTGCACGAGAAGCTCTAAGAGACGGAATACCAACAAACTGGATATATGCAATTGTCATAATTGGAGTTTGGCTTCTATTTGTAGCAATATTTATCTTGCTTATCATGAGGATAAATAATGCCAACAAACCACCGCTCCACCCGACTCTTAGATTTCCCCCTCGACCTCGCCCGGAATCCACTCAGAGCTGGTGAGCTCATCCGTTAGCTGCACAATTATAAATATTATTGTAATCCATGGGGAAAAACGGATTACAAATCCAGAATTAATTCGCCAAGTCCCCGTTTCGGCACGTGGTGGATATCTTTCTCATCCCTCCAGTACTTGATATCCCCATCCGGGGCTAAATTCTCGATAACCACTTTCTCCCCGGGTTTTCCCAGCGCAATAACAAGTAAAATCTCGTAACCCTCAGGAATTAACAAACTTTCTCGCAGCTTTTCTTTTTTTATCGAACCAATCAGGCAACCGCCCAAGCCCCTTTCCGCTGCCCCGAGTAATATACTCTGGCAGGCAATACCCGCGTCATATTGAAAACTATTGCACAACGATAAATCTCCCAACAGGATGATATAAGCAGAAGGTTTTTCCCCCTCAACTGGTCCGGACCACTCTTTAAGATAACCCGCCCAGGACAGTGTGGGAAATATTTTCTGGTTCTTCTCTTCCGTGTTGGAGAGAATATATTTCAGCGGCTGCAAATTGGCGCTGGAAGCGGAGATCCGTGCCAGATAAATTAATCGTTCCAGCAGCTGAGAAGAAATTTCATGACTCTGAATAAACCGTCTATAGCTGCGATTGGTTTCAGCAATTCCTCTAACTCCCTTCCAGCTGGTTATAATTCCGCCAATTAACGCTGTCAGCGCCGCTGGTCCTGCAAAAAGAACGGCGATGATAAAAAACAAAACTTCAATAAAACCCAATGCACCGGCAAGAATTTTATACTCGCTGGCAAGGGTTCCCAGGGCGTAGAACAGGTTATGCAGAACCACCCCGACCGGAAAGGATAACAACGCAGCGCCTAATAGGATCCAGAATTTCCTCGGATTATGCCAACCCCAAACCCAAATGCCAAAAGCACAGGATATTGATACCACCAACAGCAGGATCCCGGGGATGTTATCTGAGATCCCAATCACAGCCGCTGTAACCCCGGTTATTAAACAAACAGCGAATAAGATCCACTGGCTTAATTGGATTCTTTTTACGTAATTCTTAATCCAGAGCATAAATCACCTCCGTGATGAAAAAAACTTTCTATTAGAATCTAGAAACCGATAAAGAGGCCGGTAAGAAAATTACAACTCAGAAATTGACCAGGTTGGAGCGGCATCCATTTCCAGATCATCGCGCTGACCGGCACAATAACGGTAGCAGCCTGCGCCCGCAATCATGGCAGCGTTATCCGTACATAAGGACAGTGGAGGAATGTGGACTCGATATTTCTTTTGAGATGAGATTTGTTCCCTTAAGGCGCGGTTTGCTGATACTCCCCCGGCGATCAAGATATCTTTAGTTTTATACTCTTCCGCCGCTAATAGAGTTTTCCTGATCAGCACATCAATAATCGCAGCCTGAAAACTGGCTGCCAGGTCAGGGATCGGCAGTTTACTCTTGCCTTTCTCCAACTGCTGGACCGTCCGCAAAACGGCAGTCTTTAAACCGCTAAAGGAAAAATTATAACTATCATCTAACCAGGCTCTTGGGAATTCAAATGCCTCAGGATTTCCACCTTCAGAAGCTTCCTGAACCGCAGGACCGCCTGGATAACCCAAATCTAACAGCCGGGCAACCTTATCAAACGCCTCTCCGGCTGCGTCATCCAGGGTGCCGCCTAATCGTTCATAAACCAGATGATCTTTCATCAGGATAAGTTCAGTATGTCCTCCGGACACGATTAAAGCCAACAAAGGGAATTTTGGGGTATTCTTTTTCCTTTTTCCCTCTTCCCTTAACCAGGCTGAATAAAGGTGACCTTCCAGGTGATTGATACCCAACAAAGGCAATCCGCTGCCAATCACCAGACCCTTGGCCATATTAATTCCCACGACCAATGACCCTGGTAATCCTGGGCCGCGGGTAACTGCGATGCCGTCCAAATCAGCCAATATTAAATGGGCTTCTTTTAACGCCTGATCAATAATCGGATAGATTGCCAGGATATGCTGGCGAGAGGCGACTTCCGGAAAAATGCCTCCGAATTGGGCATGAAGATCTGCCTGGGAAGCGACTGCATTGGAGAGAATTTCCCAGCCATTTTCGACCACGGATGCTGCGGTTTCGTCACAAGAGGTCTCGATCCCCAAAATGCGGGCAACCGGATTCTTTAGGTCCTCGTTTACGGTTTTCGCATCCATGGCATTAGTCATTTATATCCACCTCTGGCATTCTCCTGAAACCTATATTGAAACCTTCTTAATATAGAGTATACCGGATTGGATTATACTTTCAAGTTCTCCATGGGTAAAACTAGATCATAAGGATAATCCGCCAGAATTTCCATTGATCCATCAGGTGTTACCCAAACCGTGTCTTCTATTCTGCAGCCCATTCCCTTTTCCGGGTAATATAACCCCGGTTCAATGGTCACTACAGACCCGGGCGTTAATTTATCCTCCTGGTTAGCCCCTTTCCCGAACCAGGGCCGCTCATGCACGTTTAAACCCAATCCATGGCCCAGGGTGTGCACATATCCGGACTGCAGCTGGTTATCCTGCCGGATGGTTTTATGTCCCTGAGCTTCAAATAATTCACAGGTACGCTTCTGAAAATCCGGAGCCCACCGATCCACTTCCAATTCCTTCATGATTATCTGATATACAGACCAGACATCCTGGTGCAGTTGTTTTTCGGCTTCCGGTGCATATCCCAGGCACCAGGTCCTGGTGAAATCAAAAAAGTATCCCCCTCCTGCTTCTTGAGGGTAAATATCAAAGATAATTGTTTTTCCCAACCGGATTTCATCATCGGGTTTTCCCGTACTATGAGGAACTCCGGCATCCCGCCCAATGGCAAAGATCGTACCTTCTGGATTTTCTACACCCTGCTCAGCCAACCAATAATTGATCTTTGTCTTCACTTGCCCGACAGTAACCGGCGTGTCGTTTTTATTTAGCAAGACCTCATCCTCCCGAACTTTTTTGCCTTGAAGGAAAGCGGCTGTTTTGCCTACCACCCCTGTGGTAATCTCTCCCATTTTCCGGATGCGCTGGATTTCACTCTCATCCTTGGTTGCCCGGGCTTCCAGCAGAATAGAATTGGCTCCTTCTCCGATAAATTTAACCTCGGGAAGCAGTTCGCCCAAAATTGATAATACTCCGATTTGTGAACTCAATTCGGTTTTCCCATAAACGGAAATCCTGCCTTGAGTAATTCCCAGTTCCTCAAACATTTTTTTCCGGACCAATGCTCCGGCTTTATTAAGGTCACCGCCGGTCTCTTCCAGCAATTTAACATATTCATACTTGGCTGCATTTGTTACCTTTAAACCAGTGCTGGCTGCTTCGTCCCGCTCCATTGGGTTACAAAAAATCACCGGTTCTTCTCCCCTTTTCATGATAAGGTCCGCAGAGCTCAGGTGCACTGCGCCGGTAAAGTACGTCATTGCAGGATTATGAGTCGCGGCACCTAAGACCCAGATCGCGTTTATATCTTCCCTTTCCATCAAGCCGGTTAGGTCATTTTTCATATTGGCTCCAGGTTTGTTTAAACACTTTTATAAAATCAATGTCTGATTGGGGGAGAATCGTCCTGGGATCAAATATCACCCGATCATTTTCAATCCTGCCAATGATGGCGGGAGATCCCTCCCGAAGATCCGCCAGCAACTTCTGGGGGTGGTCAACCTCTACTGTCAAAACCCAGGTAGGCAGTGTTTCTCCAGGTAAGCTTCCACCACCAACCATTGATTCTGATTCTGCTACTTCGCCCAACTGCAGTGTCTTTTGCCATTTTTCAGCCCGTGACTTGATTTTCTCTACAGAAGCCGAGATCATCTGCCAGACGGGTACTTTTTCAAGAGCCTCTTCCTTAATATAATGATCCAGGGTTGCGGACAACGCCGCTAAGGCCATCTTATCGGCCCGGATCGCTCTTGCCAGGGGATGAACTTTCAGCTGATCGATTAGTTCCTTGCTACCAAGGATAATGCCAGCCTGCGGTCCACCCAGCAGCTTGTCTCCGGAAAAGCACACCAGATCCGCTCCAGCCGCAAGGGATTCCTGTACCATGGGTTCATGCTTTAAACCAAATGGGCTGGTATCCAGTAAAGCACCTGATCCAAGATCATCAAAAAACCACAAACCTGCCTTGTGAGCGCTTTTGATAATGTCTTTTATATCCGGTTCACTTGTAAATCCAACAATTGAGTAATTGGAAGAATGTGCCCGCATCACTGCTATTGTTTCCTTATTAAAAGCACGCTCATAATCAAAAAGGTGAACTTTATTGGTGGTTCCGACTTCAACCAGATCCGTCCCTGAATGGCGCAGCACTTCCGGTATCCGGAAACCTCCGCCTATTTCAACCAACTGAGAGCGGGAGATAATCACCTTTTTCCCCTTGGTTAACACGGTCAGCATCAGCAATACAGCCGAGGCATTATTATTAACTACCAGAGCAGATTCAACTCCCAGGAGTTGCTGGAACAGGGATTCAGCATGAATCAATCTCGATCCCCTGCCTCCAGACTCCAGATCAAATTCAAGGGTAGAATAATTTTTTCCTACCCTCCTTACTACCTCTAATGCCCCTTCACTTAATGGCGCTCTTCCCAGGTTGGTGTGAACAATGACACCGGTGGCATTTAAAACCTGAAACAAGGTTGGCTTTAACCAGCTGGATAATAAACCTTCGGCAACAATGAGGATAGATGCCAGATCTGGAACGGCTGATCCTTCTTGAAGATGCTCCTGCCTAGCTTGATCCAGACTAGACCGGATTGCCTTAACCACGAGGGTATGACCGTACTTCTCCTCCATATTCTTTCCTTGGGATGAAGTAAGTACTTGATCAACTGAAGGTAGTTGACTTAATGAATTCATAATTATCAACCTCAAAACCAAGTCCAGAGATGATGCCCAGCAGCCAGGTAAAACATCCAGTCATCACTCTACTGGATGCCATTCACTGCGGGTCCGAAGTCGTATTAATAGTTCTACAATAAAAAGACCGATTCCCAGAATGATTGCCAGACCATATGTGAGCACCTGTCCTTTATTGAGCCAGATTAAGATACCTGCATAAACTCCGATAAAGGTAGATTCCCTGACTATCATTTCAAAGGTCGCTGGACCAAATGGTTTGATAATACGGTTGAGGTAGGCAACCAACGGTACTGCTGTTCCAGTAACAGCAAAAACTGCGGCCGCGAAGAACATCCAACGATTTCCCAGGTTGGGAAGTGTCTGGGTCATAAGATATATCAACCAAATCCATCCCGGGACTGCAAGAAATAATGTCAAGGGAAGGAATGATCTTACTGAAGGTGAACGAGTTTCTTCCATGCTTCAAATTCTAACATAGAGTTATCTGGCCGAGGTGCCTGTGTGTCTGAAAAGATAATCACGTGATTAACTGGTAAGATATGCAGGGTATTTCATGCGTTCTTAAGCGACTTTAACCATATTCAACTACAAATTGAAACCAGAAACCTTCCATTTAAACCGTGAGATTCAAGTAAAAGGGTTAAAGATTGCTTTGAGAAAAAATTTCACATATTGAATATTTTAAGATAAGGATATTTGGTCTTTTACATACCCCTATCTGTAGGGGGTCTTAATTCCTGAAACCCCAAATCGGCGGGGAAAAACCAAAATTAGGGGGAGCCTGAACCTGGTCCTATTTTCAAAGTTTTCCTTAAGATTTCCAACCTTAAATAATCGTTTTTTTTTAGGGGCTTGGGATTGATACACTTGCCAACATCCGTTAGAATCATTCTTGAAGCGTTCCCCCATTTTGGGATTTTAATAAATAACAGAATAACATAACCCGCCAAGGTGTATGGTGTTTGAACTCTCGGAATGAGAGATTTTCCGGGCAGAAGTGCATTCTTCTTTTCAGGAAGAAGTGAGGAGGTCTGGGTTCATGGAAGGAAAGCAAGCTTGGCAAGCTGCTCTTGGTCAGTTACAGATGGAAATGCCTAAAGCAGCTTTTGATACTTGGGTACGGGATGCAGAATTAATCTCGGTTACGGATAATGTTTTTCAAATAGGCGTACATAACGCCTATGCCCGTGACTGGTTGGACAGCCGTCTTAAAAGTACTATCACCAAATTGCTTACCGGAACACTTAACCGTCCAGTTGATATCTCCTTTGAAGTGAAATACGTAGCTGGTCAGGACACTAAGAAAAAACCGGACGAATTTAGGGAAGATTCCGGTTCAGTATATTCACAGGAAGAAAACTCACCTCCCCAACGGATCTACATCAACAACCGCTACAACTTTAATAACTTTGTGGTCGGACCCAGCAACAGACTGGCTCAGGCAGCTTCCCTGGCAGTATCAGAGAAACCTGCCCAGGCCTATAATCCGCTTTTCCTTTATGGCGGTGTAGGGTTAGGAAAAACCCACCTGCTGCATGCAATCGGTAATATGTGCCATATTCAAGGGCTTGAAATTTTATACGTTTCCTCAGAAGAATTTACCAATGACTTGATCACAGCAATCCGGAGTCATACGACCCCAGCTTTCAGGGAAAAATACCGGCGGATTGATGTACTGCTGATTGATGATATCCAGTTTATTGCAGGAAAAGAATCCACGCAGGAAGAATTCTTCCACACATTTAATACCTTACACGGCCAGAACAAACAAATCGTGATGACTTCTGACCGACCTCCCAAGGCCATGATCACCCTGGAAGAAAGGTTGCGCTCCAGGTTCGAATGGGGATTGGCAGCAGATATTCAACCACCAGATTTTGAAACGCGGGTGGCGATTCTGCAGTCAAAAGCTGAACGAATGGGATATTCAATTCAGGATTCCATCCTCGAGGATATCGCCCATCGATTCCAAACCAATATCAGGGAACTTGAAGGTGCGATGACCCGCATCATGGCTTATTCCGATTTACGAGGAATGGTACTGGATGAAAAGCTGGTTGAATATGCCCTGGCAGACCTTATGCCCGAGTCAAAGGAAATTGAACCGCAGCAAATCCTGAATACTATTGCCCGTGAATATGGAGTTTCAATAGAAGAACTTCTCAGCCAGAGTCGAAGCCAGAGATTCGCCTTCCCGCGCCAGATCGCAATGTACATGCTGCGGGAGGAAATTGAATTGTCTCTGCCAAAAATTGGAGAAATGTTAGGCGGGAGAGATCATACAACTGTGATGTACGGCCATGAGAAAATTACAAATCTCCTGGTAACTGATAAAAACCTCCGCCGGAAAATCGTCAACATTCAGGAAATCCTATATTCCCCTGTCGGAATCACTGTCTGATACCAAATTGTTAAATAGAAAACTGCTGATTATGGAAAACTGATCAGCAGTTTTTTGTTATTTATCAGATTTATCTTTTCGAACTTTTGCCCAAACCGTTTTCAGCCATGTCACCAGCCGCCTGGTCCAGCGGTACCAAGGAAATTCAATCGGGTGGATTTCGACTTCTGGTTCCGGCCAGGGATCAAGATCAAACATTTTCTTGAAAACATAAATTCCAAGCAATTTTAATGTAGCAACCACAGGCGCTGCCAGGAAAATCCCAATTAATCCCAATAGACTCGCCATAACAAGCGCGGCAACCAGCACTGCTGCTGGGTGTATATCCAGAGTCCTGCCAAGAAAACGCGGTGTGATGTAATTATCAAAGGTAAAGTTGATCACCAGAGCTACCGCCAGAACCAACACTGCGTACTGCCAGGGGAGCAAACCAAAATAATTGGAGGATTGAAAAAAAGTAACCACAAGCAAAACGGAAGCTGTCACCCAGATACCCACGTAGGGAACAAACACAGCCAATCCTGTCATTGCTGCCAACGCTATTGGGTTCCTGACACCAAGAGAAGATAAAACTACCAGATAAACTACAAAAACCATCATAAAAATGATGATCTGCCCTCTAAAAAAGGAATCCCAGACGATTCTTAATTGGCGGGACATACGCCGGATATCGTAGTCATATTCCGGGATTTGACCGATCGAAGTCTTTCCTACTTGCTGAGATTCAGCCAGGATGAAGTAGGCGACAAACACCACAAAAAAAATTCTGCCGATACTGACCGCCGCACCCGTAGCGATCGATCCCACAATGCTTCCTGCCTGTCCCAGCAAAGGTTGAACTATTTCCAGAGCCCGATTGGCGAGATCATTGAGATTAATTATTTCCCCTACTACGCCAAATTGCCCCAGGTATACCGTTATTTCATCTGCCAATTCAGGCAGGTTTTCTGCAAAATCTTGCAGAACACGAACCAAACTGGCTACCTGTTGGGCGATTGCTAAGCCGGCACCGGTTAAAAGGCCAATCAATAGAATTATTATCAGCGCAAAAAGCAGCGTTGAACTGAGACGCCAAGACATATTCGTTCTATCAGTAAGGTAAATCACAACTGGACGGAATAGATAGGTGATGATGAAAGCAAGTATCAACAAAGAGACAATCGACCGGTAGTAGAGGAAAATTCCGGCCAAAATCGCCACGATCGTTAATCCAAATACTAACTTTGTGGTGGTAGTCCAGGCTGGTGATTTGATCGATTCTGGTGAGTCCATAATAACTTGCTCAGTAAAGTCTTCTTATCTAATTTTATCATCTAGATCTAATATTTTGAAGCAATACCCCATTCTGGATTTGATTAAATAAACTCTGTAAACCACACTTAATTTATTTGTCTACCTGACTCCCTTCTTATCCATCCAGATGATATTTCCGGATAATCGTTTGACGTCTTTCTGGAAGAAGAACCCGCTGGCTCTGAAATCACTCCTGTTTATTGCTTAACCCGCTGTCATTTGAATATAAAAACGAACAAACCGCAGGGCATGTGTGAAGTTTCAGGTGCCAATACTCATCTTCCAGATTCAGGCGCGGTAACTGATGCCGCCAGGTCTGGGATCCGATAGTTCCTTTCCTTGTTGAATAAGAATATTTGTAATCGTGTTTAATCAGAGCCTGCTGCAGATCAGCAGTAAAGTGTTTAGGATTCCCATAAGGTACCACTAAACTATCGACCTCGACCCCCAAATTGGATTGGATCAATTCCTTGGATCGACCAATTTCCCAATCCAACCAGGTTCCGGTTGCAAATTTTAACTGGGGATGCGACATTGTATGACTGGCAAAATCAACTTTATCCTCTGCTTGGAGTTGTTTAAGTTCCTCCCATGACATAAAGTGATCGTTCTGAGCTCGGATATGAAGCAAAAGGTCTTCTAACTGATCTTCCTCCAATTGCCTGGCTTTTTCAAATAAACCCTCGAAAGAAACAGCTCCCTCATCGATAGGGGGTCCAAACCAACCCAGTGCCTTCTGAACCATTTCCTGGTTGGGTAGCCAATATTTATGGCCAGCCAGACGCATTAACCGGGCGATTTGATTTTCTCTCCCGGATTCCTGAATCAAACCAGGAATCAACGCTAAAGTATAAGGAAGCTCTACCTCTGCGAGGAGGTTTCTTCCCTGCTGCCCAAAAGCCTTGGTAGCGTCATCAACCAGGATGGCAACAGCCCTTCGAGGTAACTCTTGGTTTTTATCCAATCTTTCCATCGCATCTCGGAGAGGAAGGACATTACATTCCTGGACAAGATATTGAAGATTTTTTTTAATTAAGTTCTGATTAAAGTTCCCGGACCGGTCAGGATAAAGATGAGCATATAAAACAATTAAACGATTAGTTCCTAAAGCTGAAACCAGGGGTTCTGCCATGACGAAGAAAGGAGCCAGCAATGGATGTATTAGATTGATCTTATTAAAAGGATAATATCGTTTAGGTACCATTTGAGACCACTCAGAAGAATAACCCTTCCTGAAAATATCCTCGAAAAACCTGCCGCCAGGAATCTCCTATTTATTCCTCAATTTTCTGCACTCAAACTGACAATTTTGAGGATGGGCAAATCAGTGAATATTCTGGGTTCTCTCTCCAGAAGAACAAACAACCCAAGCTCTTTCTACTGCAGGAAAAGAGATAACCCAATCAAGATCACCAACAATGACCCCGCAATAATGCCGATTCTCTTTAAATCCTTGATCACATAACTGTAATCTGGATTAAATACAACTTTCTTCTTTGCCATAACCCTATTAACTCCCTAACTATCAATTAGATTCGCTATAACAACGATCCGTTTGTTATCTACCAGATATGGGTAACAAGAAATAAGTGTTGCCTTCGATTCACTCGTTGATTCCAGGAATTCCACCTGTGTGGGTTCAACGATCAACACATCCTCTACAACATAGGTGTAACTCTGCCGTTCTGAAAACAATATCACTAAATCACCAACTTCCAGCTGATCAAGGTTTCTAAAAATTTCCCCATGAATATCATTGTGAGCAGATAATACCACATTGCCAGATTCACCTGGGTTGGCAGAATTAATATGGTGTCCCACACCCTTTTTTAATTGCTCCCAACCATCACCCTCTACAACAGGGACATCCTGATTGATTTTCGGGATCTGAAGTCGGATAGCATGTTGAGGTCCCTGAGTTGGGATGGGAATTTCTCCATAAGACTGCACTACTGGCTGCAGGTGCTCTGGTATTTCCTCAATGTTCGGCCGGCTGCCTCCCGGTGAATTAGGCGGAGTATGACCAGATGGCAAGACAACCGCCCTAATTAATGGGGTCGGGGTTAAGGTCGGTTGTTCAAGTGCCAGGGCAACTTCCCGGTTAAGTTCCTGCAGAATGTCCAATCCATTAAAGAGGACGAAGATCAAACCTAAAACAGCCAGAATCTCTACTGTAAGAAGAAAACCGTCGACTACACGTTTCCCGCGTTTCCTTGATTCATCAACCGAGTCTTGAGGTCTTTCACCTTCCGGCAATGTTGTTCGGATATCATCCCAGGAGGTTTCTTCCTCATCCGAGATCAACCGGACGATTCGTCCCGTTTCCCGATAACGTTCAATGCGTTCATGGCGGCCTGAACGCCGTTTTTCTATCAGCAGCCTGCGTAATTCATTTACAGATAAATCTCGGGGGTCTTTGTTCTTTGCCACTCCAAAATTATAATCGGGCTTGAAGGAACTGCCAAGTCAGAGAGGGTTTTCCCATCCGATAACTGGAATCTAATTTACCTGCATTTGAATATAAACCTCAACCAAAAGACAGTATAATATTCAAATTGCATCCAGACGATTAAAGGCAGCCAGGAAACAATTTAGGAGATTTAATGGGGTCCATTTTTAAAGACAAGGAATTTTTCTCGACCATGTTCAGGCTTGCCTGCCCGATAATGCTCCAGAATTTAATGTTTTCTTCCTTAGGAATAGTCGATGGATTGATGATCGGACAGCTCGGAGAGAGCGCCGTGGCGTCAGTCGGTGTGGCAAACCAGATCTATTTCCTAGCAATGTTGCTTTTTTTTGGCATTACCAGTGGGACAGCTATCTTCACAGCTCAATATTGGGGGAAAGAAGATATTCCTCGAATCCAAAGTGTGCTTGGATTAAGCCTGTTAATGAGTGTGTTCGGAGCTCTAGTATTTTCATTAGTGGCTATTCTTAACCCGGCAAAACTTATGGGCATTTACACCACTGACATGGCTGTGATTAATCAAGGCAGCAAATATCTGCAAATAGTAGCCTTTAGCTATGTATTAACAGCAGTGACCAACAGCTACTCAACCGTTCTCAGGAGTACTGAGAATGTTAAGCTGCCTATGCTGGTTAGTTTGTTGGCTTTGAGTTTGAACACAATCTTAAATTACGGTCTGATACTTGGTAATTTCGGTTTACCTGCTCTGGGCGTAGTCGGAGCTGCCATCGCCACCGTCAGTTCCCGTTTGCTGGAGACCATGTTCTTGCTTGTGCTCGTCTATCGTCGTAAATTACCGGTTGCTGCCAAACTTTCAAATCTTCTCAATTACAAGGTTTTATCTATTCGGCAATTTTTCAAAACGACTCTCCCTGTAGTAGCCACTGAAATCGTCTGGTCGTTTGGGATAACCACCTACAACGTAGTGTATGCCCGGATCGGGACAGAATCCATCGCTGCTATTAATATCGCCGGGACTCTGGATCGGTTGATATTTGTGGTCTTTATTGGATTAGGAAATGCCTGCGCCATCATGATTGGAAACCGAATTGGAGCAGGTGAGCATGATATTGCATCAACCTATGGTAAAAAAATTCTTATCTTCGGGGCGATTGGCGCTGTGATCTTTGGATTGCTGATGTTAACTGCCATTAATCCTCTTCTTTCACTCTATAAAGTATCAGCAGATACAATCGCATACACAAATAAGATTTTAATCATTATGGCTTGTTTTTTACCAATTCGAGCATTAAATCTGATTATGTTGATTGGCATTTTGCGCAGCGGAGGAGACACGCGATACGCATTCTTTATTGATGCCGGTGTAATATGGAGTATTGGAGTTCCCTTAGCAATTATTGGCGCATTTGTTTTAAATTTGCCAATTCATTGGGTATATTTACTAATTATGACAGAGGAAGTCGTGAAATTATCGTTGGGTTTATACCGGTTTTTCTCCAAACGCTGGATACACTCTCTAACTGTTCCAGCCTGAGTATTTGGTATCAATTAAGATTCGATTAGATCTGGTCTGTTAAATAAACAATATTCTGATCTATACTAACAATAATATTCTAGTGTTAAAATCAAAGGGAAAAAGAATCTTTTCAGGAAGGAGATCAGGAATGGATCCAAGAATACAAACCTTAGCAAAAATCTTAGTGGAGCATTCAGCCAGAGTAGTGCCAGAAGACCGGGTAGCCATTGAGGCTACCACCGCTGCTGAACCATTAATCCGGGCTTTATACCAGGAAATATTAAATCACGGCGGATATCCTTATCCGCTGCTGAAGTTTCCAGAACAAGCCAGGGAATTGTTTTCCTTTGGAAATGATGATCAGCTCTCTCATGTCGATCAACTCAGAAGCCAGGTTTATAACCAATTTGAGTCCCGGATCAGAATCTATTCCTTTACCAATCCGAACCAACTGGTTGATTTTCCACCTGAAAAACAGGCCTTATTCCAGCAAGCCCAATCGCCTATCCTCGCAACTCAAATGGACCGGGGAGCCAGGGACGAGTTTAAGTGGGTGACTACGCTCTTCCCGACACCGGCCTACGCCAGGGAAGCCGGGATGAGCTTAACAGCCTATGAGGACTTTGTTTATGGGGCTTGCTTTGCTGACAGGGATAACCCCATCAGCATGTGGCAGCAGGTAAAAGAAAATCAAAAAGCGGCTTTGTCTCTTTTTCAAGACCACGACCGAATCCAGCTGAAAGGTCCACACATTGACCTGGAATTATCCGTCAAAGGCAGAACTTTTATTAATTCCTTCGGTACTCACAACATGCCTGATGGTGAAATATTTACCGGTCCAGTTGAAAAATCACTCAACGGCTGGGTCCGATACTCCTACCCGGCGATCCACCAGGGAGTCATAGTAAAAGGGATTGAATTGACCTTTAAGGATGGAAAGGTCGTTCAAGCTTCCGCGGAGGAACAGGAAGATTATTTGCTGAAACTATTGGATACTGACCAGGGAGCACGATACGTCGGAGAATTTGCCATTGGAATGAATGCGGATATCCAACAATTTTCAGGCAACATTCTCTTTGATGAAAAAATTGGCGGTACAATCCACATAGCAATCGGCGACGGATACCCCGAAACCGGCAGTAAAAACATAAGCGCCTTGCATTGGGATATGATCTGCGATATGCGATCCGATTCAACCATCACAGTGGATAACAATATGGTATACAAGGACGGGGAGTTCCTTTACTGAGTTCACCAGACAAAGTTCCTTAACTCTATCGGATAAACCTGTGAGGTTACCATGCCTGACCGAGATATTCTGCAATCTCTCTCCAAAGAAACCCTGATCGAGATGCTTGAAGATCAAGCAAAAAATTGGCTCGCTCATGACGGTCTCTGGTTTCAGGCAGTGGAAAAACAGTACGGTATGAAGACTGCAATCGAACTGGACAAGGAAGCCTGGATCTCCTTTACCCAAATCGAAGCGAAAAGAATTATGCGCCGCCACGATATTTCCCCGGGCAGTGGAATTCCTGCCCTGAAAAAAGCTCTCCAGTTCCGGTTATATGCCTGGATTAACGAACAATCTTTAATTTCTATTGACCCAAAAACATTACGGCTTGAAATGAACGACTGCCGGGTACAATCCGCTCGAAAAAGGAAGGGGCTGGATGATTTTCCATGCAAACCTGTCGGGATAGCTGAATATACTTTTTTTGCCCATACCATCGATGACCGGATCCGGACTGCGGTGATTTGCTGCCCTCCGGATGACCATCCGGAGAGTTATTACTGCGCCTGGCAATTCAACCTGGAGGATCATCCCATCCCAATCTCAGAGCTGATCTAAACACTTAAAACAAAAACCGGGAGAATTCCCGGTTTTATATATCAGATTGATAAATAATTACTTCCCTCTTAAGATCCCCCGCCGGACAGCTACAACATCCTCTGTGGTAATAAAGGCTTGTTCATCCACTTCCCGGACCAGCTTCTCAATTTCTAGAACCTGCTTCCGCCTAACGCTGCAAGTAATCACTGATACCATCCCGTCTTTCCCCCGAGCAGGTATTTCAGTAACAGCATAGTCATTTTCCCGCAATACATCGAGGATAGCTGCTCCCCACTGAGAACTAATCACCCTGATCTCAGCAAAACCTATAGCTAATTTGCCTTCCAACCACATCCCGATGACATTTCCAGTCGCAAAACCAGCTGCGTAAACGATCACGTTAAGAAGGTTTTTTGTATCTGATAATACAAGTGCAATGGTCAACAACCAGATCAAAGAGTTGATAAAACCAAGAAGCCAGACCCAGATTTTATTACTCCTCAAGGTAAAAATTATTCTCAAGGTATCTAAACTTGTCGAGATCACCCGAATCAAAAAAATAAATAGAGCAATTAACAAACTTTCCTGTGTAAGCTGGAATGTATACATATCCAGTAATCCTTTTTTCTAAGCTTGATTTAACCAGTCTAAACCACTCTTAAACAATAACATTATCTTAACTTAATTATCCATATCCATCAGTTTAAAATACATATCCTGCGCATAAGACTTCACCATTCTGCGCATGCTGAATTCAGGCGCAAGCGTCCGGATGGATTCTTTCATCCTGACAATCCATTCTACCGGCAAGTTGCCGGAAGAACGGTCATAGAACAAAGGAATAATTTCATTCTCCAGTGTGTCATAAAGGCTTTCGGCATCCATTTCGTCCTGAAGATTGTAATCTTCGTTGCTTCCATCGTTCCCAATTGCCCAGCCATTATTTCCATTAAATCCTTCCCTCCACCAACCATCCATTACCGAAAAATTCAGCACCCCATTTAAAGCTGCCTTCTGTCCGGACGTTCCAGATGCTTCATTCGGCCGTCGGGGAGTATTCAGCCAGACATCCACTCCTTGAATGAGATATCTCGCCAGATTCATATCATAATCTTCCAGAAAAACCAACCGTCCCCCGCTCTCTGCCATTTTTACTTTGCGATACACTTTCTGAATAAGTAATTTTCCGGGTTTATCCGCAGGATGGGCTTTTCCTGCAAAGATAATCTGCACCGGCATATCAGGTTGATTGATGATATTCAGCAAGCGCTCAAAGTCTCTTAAAATCAGATCTGCCCTTTTATAGGTAGCAAATCGTCTGGCAAAACCAATTGTTAACGCGTAGGGATTCAATAGAGCGCCAGAAGCGATCACTTGAACAGGGTGAATCTCATCCTGGGCCCACTGACCACGGGCTCGTTCCCGCATATAAAAAACGAGTTTTCTCTTCAGGTGCTGGCGGACAGCCCAGATTTCTTCGTCCGGGATAATGCTAATATTCTCCCAGATCTCCGGATCATCAATTCTCTCCATCCAATCAGAGCCAATATATCTTCCATACAAATGCCTTAATCTGCGGGCAAGCCAGGTACCAGTATGAATCCCGTTGGTGATATGACTGATAGGAACCTCTTCAACGCGGGTTTCGGGCCAAAGATAATTCCACATTTCCCTGGCTACTTCACCGTGAAGTTCAGAAACTCCATTTCGAAGGCCCGACATATGCATGGCTAAAACCGGCATACTGAAAGTTTCCCCCCAGGACACCTTGTGGCGTGCGAGATCAATAAACCGATCTCTTTCCAAACCAAGCTTCTCCCGGAAAGCTGAGAAATATTTATCAATCAGCCATTCGGGAAATTCATCACTACCGGCAGGAACCGGAGTATGCGTTGTAAAGACAGTTTTCCCTTTAATAATCTCAATCGCTTCTTCCAGGCTAGAACCATTCTTTACTAGTTCCCTCAACCGTTCCAGGGCCAGGAAAGCCGAATGGCCTTCATTCATATGCCAGATAACAGGATCGTGTCCCAACTTTCTCAGAGCTCTCACGCCGCCTATCCCAAGAATAATTTCCTGTGAGATACGCAAGTCCAGATCACTGCTGTACAAGCGGGAGGTTAATTCCTTATCTTCAGCCGAATTTCCCTCAACATTGGTATCCAGCAAATACAAGGGGACCTTTCCAACCTGAATTTTCC
>JAUWEC010000217.1 GCA_030608465.1 Chloroflexota bacterium | reverse complement strand
CCCCATCCATAAATGCAAAGCGGCGGGAAGTTGCCTCCTGCTGCCAGGCCTTGTCATCCTCCTGGGTCAAAAAAGCCATCAAGGGTCCGGGATCTGAAGGTGGTGAAAAAACATCCACATGGGGAAATTGCTCTTCAAGATCATTAGTTCCTTTAATGCCCACCAGGCAGCCCATGACGTTGATAACGGTGTCTGGGTGGACCCGTTTGATGTTTTTTAATGAACTGATCCGTCCTACCGCGCTGTCTTCTGCGCTCTGACGGACTACACAGGTATTGAGTACAATCACATCCGCATCTTCAGCTCTTCGAGTTGGTTGGTAGTTTAATCCCTCCAGAGCAGATGCCACCCGACGTGAATCGGCGACATTCATCTGGCACCCGGAGGTCCATATATGATATTTCATGGCTGCAATTATATCGGTTCAAAAAGTAGAGTCAAGCGTGAAGGATCAGTAAATTTTCCAAATGAATATATATTTAACAAAAATCGCTCCACAAGGCGAATCATCTCAACCTGGGGAGCGATACTTATTTGGTCTGATCCTGAATGGGTCCTATTCTGCTTAATCCAGGGTTAAATCTGCTTCCTGGATCAAAATGCGTTCCAATGCCATAGTGTGACTGCAGCGTTCTCTGGTTTGGAAAAAATCACAATCACAAAGCCATTTCCCATTCTGGTAAGAGACCTGATGCCCGTTGTTCTGTCCCTGGAAAGAGACCGACAATGAGTTTATTTGAATGCGATCTCTCTCACTGGCATATATTTTTGATTTTTGGATTTTTCCAATCATACCAGAATCCATCTTTATACCTCCGTAAATTGAAAACAAAAAGCACGCAGCGATTGCATGCGTGCATTACTTACCTGAAAACAATATTCTTTTTAAGCCATAGCTTCTCATAATAGGCCACCTTTAATTCCACTCCAGTATACGCCGTTTCAGAGATAAAGTCAACAATCCGGAGGACCCTCGAGAGCATATAACCCTGTCAAGTGGGAGGTAAGGCAGTGATCGGTGATCATTGATCAGTAGTTACCACGGAAACATTTAACTTTTAAACCTTCCACCGTTTTAACCCATCCTCCCTTCTCCGAGTTGTCCAATCACGGAGTCAGCTATCAAATTTCATCCAGATCAAAGTCCGGGTAGGTTTAAACCAATGCGATTCCAAACTTAGATTTGTTTTCCGTTTGGGAAAATTTAACCTTAATGATCTTTTGGGACCGGGGCTGTTTAACCAATGAGGGAGGAAAGCATCCAACAGAATGCCCTCAGTTTCCGCAGATGATGCGATCCAGATCCAATCTGCATAAGTTTTGGATGACTGCCAGGAAACCACACCAATTAACTCATCCCCTGCAGTCACGGCCCACTGCTTTATTTTGGGATCAACCAGGAGAAGCCGGGATATCATTCCCGGCAAACCTCCTCTCAAGTATTCCGGTCTCAACGGCAAATGCCAGCGCACCTCAAGAGGATAATTTTTTTCCAACCAATTCTTTTGTTGGGACCAGTATTTCGCCTTATGATTCTGAACTGTAAACCCAGGGACATGCCAATTCAGGAATTCCCGATTGATTTCACTTGGTTTTAATATCCAGGTTGTCCGGCGGGAGATCTCCTTAAACCCTTTCCTGAGATAAAGGTCAACCGCGGCCTGATTGCCTTCATCTACCTGCAGCCAGATGCCATCCAGCCGCCGGGGCAGCAGGAAATCCAGTGCCTGCTGGACCAATGAGCGGGCAATCCCCTTCCGCTGATACTCCGGGTGAACAGCCACATTGGCAATCATATAGTACTGTTTTGTCCCGATATGATAGGGGATTAAACTTAAATTCCCAATAATCTCTCCCCCTTCCTCCCAGACATACCCGGTGAACGGCATCGAAACCCGCCCCGCCATATGATAAGCCCACTCTTGGAAGCGCTGGTTTCTCGCTGAGGAGCGCATTTTCCGCAGCAGGGCTTTTCCGTCTGCTGTCAGCCGATCAGCAAAACAGAGTTCTACTAGATCTGACACAGAAAGTAGATCTGAGCGAACATCAAAAGGTCGAATCGGAAGAGAGCCTGGTTTCTTCGCCAAACGGGCAGTCATGGAGTAAATTTTACCATCAGGAGCATATAGTTGATTAGTGAGAAAAAGCTCCTGATTAGTGATCAGTAATCTGTGATATGTATTCTGAATTGTGCGCTCTAGTCTATTCGTTTGTAGACTGAAACAGGTGCCCTTCGATATGGCCTGCGGCCTACTCAGGACGCCTGTTTCGTCAATTTCGTTCTTCGATACCTCTTCGGCAAACTAAGGAAAATTCCAGTATACCCAGTCAGTTGTTTACTAAATCAGGCATCCTGAGCACCCTGAGCGGACTCCGAGTTTAATCGAGGAGGAAGCCGAAGGGTTATCGAAGGGAGCCTGCGTTTCTTTTTTGGATAGAGGATGAAATTAATAGGACTAACTAATGAGCTTATTTTTTTCCACTCAAGCTTCGATCAAAATTGTAACCGGACCATCATTGTGGATTTCAACCAGCATATGGGCGCCAAATAGCCCCATTGCCGTTGATACCCCTATTTCATCCAGGCAGGAAACAAAATAATCTACCAGCGGTTCAGCTATCTTTGGAGGAGCAGCATCTGTAAAGGAAGGCCGGTGCCCCCGCCGGGTATCCGCATAAAGGGTGAACTGCGGCACCACCAGCACTTCTCCCCCGATATCCATCAGAGATAGATTCATCTTCCCGTTTTCATCTGCAAATATCCGCAAATGAGCGATTTTCTGAGCCAGTTTTTGAGTTTGCTCATTCGTATCATCCGGTCCCACACCGAGCAGGATAACCAAGCCCAGGTTAATGGAGGAGAGCATTTTTCCCCCAACCGAAACCCTTCCCTTTTGCACTCGCTGGATGACCGCTTTCATAGCTTAATCTCTGGCACCGTAAAAACCAATCACGCCGCGTACCTGCTCCATGGTTTCAGAAGCAATCACCCGCGCTCTTCGCCCTCCGTCCAATAAGATATCTTTGATATAATCCGGATCTTTTTCCAGATCTGCCCTTCTGGCACGGAACGGTTCCAAATACTTGTTGAGATTAGCCGCTAGTTTTCGTTTGCAGTCCACACAGCCGATCTCCGCCTTGCGGCAGTCCTGATTGATCTGAGAAATCTCCTTTGGTGGTGAGAATATCTGATGCAGAGTAAACACATTGCAGACATCAGGATCGCCTGGGTCGCTGCGCCGGATGCGCTGCGGATCTGTGACCATTTTCATCACCCGCTTTTCTGTTTCCTCAGGAGTGGCTGCCAACTCAATGTGATTATTGAGGCTTTTACTCATCTTTCGTTCACCATCAATGCCCAGGACTTTGGGAATCTGGGTCACTTTCGGATGGGGTTCCACCAGGATATCTGTTTGGTAGCGATAGTTAAAAGACCGGACAATTTCCCGGGCAAATTCAAGATGAGGAATCTGATCTGTGCCTACCGGCACTGTATCTGCCTTATATAAGAGAATATCAGCGGACATCAAAACTGGATATCCTACAAGGCCATAGTTCACATTATCCGGATTGTCCCGAACTTTTTCTTTAAAGGTCGGTAATGCGGTGAGTTTCCCCAACGGGGTCACCATGGAGAGGATCGTGTGCAGCTCCATTACCTCCAGGACATGAGATTGGACAAATATGATGCTCCGTTCCGGATCCATCCCGGCCGCCAACCAATCCAGAGCCATCTCCTGAGTATTGAGTTCCAGGTCTTTTGTAGCCTCAATGGTTGTTAACGCGTGAATGTCCACAATGCTGTAAACGCAGCGGTATTCGTCCTGGAGAGCAACATAATTCTTTATCGCTCCCAAATAATTACCTAAATGCTGGCGTCCGGTAGGCCTGGCACCGGAAAATACTCG
>JAUWEC010000223.1 GCA_030608465.1 Chloroflexota bacterium | reverse complement strand
GCTTGCGACTGAGAAGGAATTCAAAGACCTGCTCCCGGATTGTGAAATAGGCGCAACACCTCCCTTTGGAAACCTTTATGATATGAAGGTTATTGCAGATAAAAGTTTATCAACCCAAGAGGTGATCGCCTTCTGCGCTGGTTCACACACTGAACTGATCCAGCTTTCGTGGAAGGATTTTGAGAAATTAGTTAAACCGAAAGTTGTCGCTTTCTCTTTCCTGCCCTAGAAGTACAGGGTCGACGATCAGGTAAGAAAATAGTCCGGGTGCCCGTTCGGTATTACTCATTCCTCGCCAGGAAGTTAAAGGACATATTCAAGGGCAAAATGTGCTCTTTGTATTAGGGTTTTTTATTGGCAAGCTGGGGGTGAACGCTACTATCCAGGCCCTGCCCCAAGCTATGGAAGAACCTCCAGGTAATTCGGATCCGGAGTTTGCCATCATTAAGGTCGCTGCTGCCGGAAGAAGTGTTTGCGAGAGATTAAAAGTATTGGTTTAAGATAAAATCATTAAAAAGTAAGGAAATATGAAAAAGAAACCCAGTTTAACACCCTTGTTTGGGATGATCGCTGTCATCGGCCTGATGAATTGGATTCTCAACAGTGATTTTGAGATCGGCAGTTATTTTGAGGGCCTGGAAATAAATAGTGTGGAAGTCATGCTGGAGTACCTCAACCTTGGCCTGGCTTTCCTGACTTTTAGTAGTCTATTCATTTTTCTAATTGTGCGGGCTGGCAGAAAGGATGAGAAATTATATTGGGACTTCCAAGCAGACGATTTCAAAGAAAATCAATAGTCAATGATGACTGATCATCTAACCTCCAGGGACTTGAAGGACCCGGAGGTTTTTATTTAATCTAAAACAGACCCAGCACTGCCTTTCCCACAGGGACCAGATCAACCTGGAGAGTTTGTCGGGAGAGTACCCGGAAGTTTTCTGGGGTGTGAAACCGTGAACTCCCTGCTGCCGGGGGAGCTGTTTGCGGGGGAAAAATAGTAAGACGTAAGAAGTAAGTCGATTAAGCGATAGTGGACCTGGGTAATCCCTATTAGTACTCGAGAGGAATGCCTAACTAAGGATCGGTCTTCCGTCTTCTGTCTTCCGTCGTTCAATTGCGGGGCAATTGAACACACCTAACAGTTTTATCATCTCCCACAACCGCCAAATTATCTATAATGATAAATAGTACCAAGGGAGTTTGATCATGGTTCATCATCATCCCGACAAAAGCCTGGAAATCAAGAAAGGCCAGCTGTGGGAGCTTTGGCTGATATCTCCTACAGTGGAGGCCATCCTGGGGACATTTCCCAGCCTGGAAGATCTCAACCAGGCCCAGATCACGCTCTATAACGCCTGGGAGAAACCCAGGCTTCCCCGGGAGATAGTTCCTGCCGCGATCAGGCAGTAATCAGACCTACAATCGGTCTCCAGCTAGACATGCAGTATTATTACCAAGCCATCACTGGTCTGGGTATCTTCAGCTGTTGAAAGGACAGAACTGGATTAACAATTACCTATTTAAAAAGCTGGTGAACAAGACGGCGATCCTGGTTTTACTTCAGGCGATGGATAATCCGCCGCAGAACGCGGATCCGGAGTTAAACATTCATCGATCGCTGTTATCAAATGAGGTGTTCGCCAGGCCTATAAGGCATAAAGAGTAAACTTTGAGACGAGGAATTAAGTATTGGGTACGCCTATTAACCATAGGCTTGATAGGGGGTATTTCATTAACTTGTATCATTATCGGGTTAATCTACCTTATCGCGATGACGCAGCCAGTCCCAAGCCTGATTGGGAATCCCCCCCAAAGCAGCACCGGCAGAGAATACCAACCTGTCACCCTTTATAATGAAGGAGAAGATATTCGTCTCTCCGGATGGTACATTCCATCAGAGAACCGGGCAGCGATTATATTACTGCATGGTTATGGAAGCAATCGTTTAGAAATGATATCCCGGGCAGAGGTCCTGGCGCGTCACGGGTATGGGGTTCTTCTGTATGATCTCCGGGGACATGGAGAGAGCGGAGGCGAAGTAAGAGCATTTGGATGGCAGGACCTCAAAGACGTAAAAACGGCATTGGAATTCTTGTCAAATTGTGAAGAAGTTGATCCAAACCGGATTGGTATATTGGGATTCTCAATCGGTGGTCAAATAGCCATTCGAGCAGCTGCGGAATATGAACAAATCAAAGCCATCATAGCTGATGACCCTGGTTTTGTTACGGTTGATGATGCGCCAACACCTTCAAACACAGACGAGAAAATCATGAACTTCCTTTCCTGGCTATATGGAAGAAGTGTTTCCCTTTGGACCGGAATACCAATTCCCCCCGGTGTGCCAGAAAAAATACGGGGGATAACGCCCCGGCCGATCATGTTTATTGATACAGGGCTAGCAGATGGACGAGGACTGGTGCGACATTTTTATGAGACTGCAGATGAACCAAAGGAACTTTGGGAAATCCCCGGAACATTTCACGGGGGGCAATTTGACGCCCGACCTCTGGAATACGAAGAGAGGATGATCATATTCTTTAATGATGCCTTGCTGAAGGAATGAAATTAGAACTGTTCATCAGCCTGGGTGGAAAGATTATCGATTCCAGGATTTTTGATGATAAAGAGATAGCCTGGAAAGCCTTTGAGACGGCACTTAACCCGACGAAAACAGTTTACCTTGAAGAGGAACCCATGAGCGGATACGAAACCAAAAACCTGCCAGATGGAAGGATCGAATTGTGGTACGTGGGGGAAACGGTAAGGAGCTTGCTGGGTATCTATGACAGCCAGGAAGAACTTGATCAAGCCAGGCAGCAGGTTCAGAAGCAGGAAGAGCGGGATCAATTCCTGAGCCATACGCTGAAGGACGGTAAAAGACGAAAGGTGGTCGTTAGGGATCCGGATCCTGAGGATACAGAAAGATCTGGGATCAAGGCCATCATCATCAGCGATGACATAACCCAGGTGGGAAACCTGGACTCCCAGCAGATTGACGTGCTGATCTCCCTGGGAGATTTAATGGACTACACTCTCATCAGGGCGAGCGAGGTCTATCAGCCAGCCTGGATCCTGGCGGTGCGCGGTAATCACGATGACCCTCGACCCTTCCCGGATCCCATTCAGGATCTTCATCTGCAGGTAGCCGAGATCAAAGGAGTGCTCTTTGGCGGATTCGGCGGCAGCTGGAAGTATAAGGACCAGGGAACCTATCTGTATGATCAGGGGGAAGTCAGCCGGCTGCTGGCAAATTTTCCCACAGTTGACGTCTTCATTGCCCACAACTCCCCCTGGGGCGTGCATGAGAGGGACAAGGATGTGCACCAGGGATTTGAGGCTTTTATCAATTATATCGAGCGAGTCCAGCCCAGGTATTTCTTGCACGGGCATCAGCATGTCAATCAAGTTATCATGATTGGGAACACCGAAGTTGTGGGGGTATATGGGGAGATTGGATTGGATTTGAAGCAGGATAATCCCGAATAAAAGATTAAGGATTTCACATTGCTCTTTCTTTAGATGGGTCAATTCTTACAACGCTTTGCTGACGATAGGCAAATCTATTTTTCCACCTATCAGGAGATAAGTTTTTCATTATCCTCGTTTATAATACAAGTGGGGGAAAGACTAAGTCAGAAGTAAGTAGTAAGTAGTTAAATATTTCAAAAACCAGGGGCTTATCGCAGATTGGGGACAGTCGTCAGTCTTCGTTCTCCTGT
>JAUWEC010000220.1 GCA_030608465.1 Chloroflexota bacterium | reverse complement strand
GGACTCCGTTCCGCGCGAGGGGGTATCCCCGGAACTCATCGATTGGGTCTTGGTGCGCAAAGAGAAGATGCCTGATTATGATTTCGATTTTTATAAAGAACTCCCGGAAATGCCCAACAACCTGTTCTATATGAGGCAATTATATTCGCAGGTAAGTATGATCGATGACGGTGTTGGAAAAGTAATAGCGAAATTAGAAGAGAAAGGCGTGTTGGAAGATACCCTCGTCATCTATACCGCCGATCACGGTCTGTCGAATGGCCAGCATGGATTTTGGGGACACGGCGAAGATACCTGGCCCTCGAATATGCACCGTTCGGCAAACAATATTCCGCTCATCATCAGCCATCCCGATTTTAAAGAGCCGGGCAGGCAGGTTGAGAATCTCGTGGGAACCACGGATATTTTCGCAACCATTCTTGATATTGCGGGCTGCAAACTCGAATCTCCTGAGTCTATTTCAGGTACGAGCCTCTCTCCTCTCCTGAGGGATGAAAATATAGATTTTCGCGATGAGGTTTTCATGGAACAAGAGGAAACCCGGTCGATTCGAACATCCCAGTGGCTCTTCATGATGCGCATCGAAGACACGGAATACGACTTCAAACACGAGCTATATGATCTGGTCAATGACCCGGATGAGCGCAAAAACCTGGCACAAGACCCCAAATATGCCGAAGTGGTAGCGGAGCTAAGTACTCGCGTAGACGAATTCTTTACAAAATATGCTAACCCCCGATGGGATCTCTGGAAGGGAGGCGTCGTCAAGTCCAATTCCACGCGACCCTTCTTGTGGAAGGAAGTCTGGGGAGACGACTGGGCACCGAAATACTAGATCAGCTTACTTCCTTGGTGCACGACTCAATTTTCATTTCATCAGACAACATCCCGATCGTCTATTTCTGTTCAAGATTTAATAAAGACGAAACTTGTATTTTGTAGAAAGATTTTGGGAAAAATTCAGGTAGCCTGAGTTGCGGACAAGAGGCGTAATATTCTTACTGCGTATAAGAAAAAATATGGGTAGAAGCGGTTACAAAAATACTGCAGCCTTGCTCTTGAATATCATTTTGAAGAACATTTCTCAGATCGAACACTCCAGAAATCGCAGTTTTGTCAATTTCATCGTCAATTTGGTCGCTGGCTTGATCTCTTATTGCTCCCAACCCAAGAAGCCATCTCTCCATTTCCGTGATGGGCTGCCTGCTACCATCCATTAAACGGAACTCAGGTTATTAAGGAAATCGTTATCCAATCTCTTTTGTTTTTCTTGGATCTTTCACAATAAACTTGATGATAAGAAAGGCAACCACAGAAACGATCAAAGCGACCAGAAACATGCTCTTATATCCCCAGAGCTGGATTATGCTTCCTCCAACGATTGGCGATACCAGGAAAAAAGGTCCTGTGAGGGTTTTTGACATTCCAATATAGGTTGGCCTATCTTTTTCTGAGCCGAATTCCATGGCAAAATTCTGATCGGATAAATATTCTCCTGAATGAGCGAAACTAAGGATACCGAAGACGATGAACAATCCCCAGAGAGTGTTTACGAACAATAAGCTAAATAACCCGACAATTGAGAAGAAATTACAGATTTCGATTACACGCTTATAACCATCCTTATCACCCAGGTTTCCCCATATTCCAGCCCCAAATATTTCTGAAATTAACATAACAGCAGTAAATGTCGCTGATTGTGAAATTGGTAGATTGAACTTTTGAATTCCATATACGGTAATAAAAACCATTCCCATCGATGACATAAAGGTAAATCCCCGGTTGATTAAATAGATACCAAAATTCTTATCCTTACCAAGTGTCTTTTTGATTCTGCTCCAGATACCAGGATCAACTTGGGACGATTGACGTTCAATTACTGGTTCAACGTTAAGGGATAAGAACAGGAATGATATGGACACCGCAATAAACCCTATTAAGAACATAATGGCATAATTATTTGGGTAAGCAATCCTGGCCAGGATCAGGCCGGTGATAAAGGCTCCCACCAATCCAATAAGTTTTCCAACAATTAGTGAGATCCCCCAGTAGCGGCCGCGGTGGGAGACTGGAATGACTGTGGCCATCAATTCCTGCCAGGGAAGTGCAACTAATCCGCTTGAAAATGCCTTTATCGTGTAAATGATCAAGATCAAGAAAAGAGCAACTTTTTGATCTAACCCGGGTATTAAAAAAGCGCCTATTGCCAGCAGCAAAAAGGGAAGGCGTTCAAAAATACCCAATTTTCGGACAAAGGGAAGTCTTTGGTTGATTCCTTCCAGGTGTTTGGCTAAGAACAATTGAGGTAAAAACCACCCCGCCCCTTCTAAAGCTGGGATCAACCCGATCAGAATAGGCGAATCCGTTAACGTGCTTAAGAATACGGGCATTATCGTGTAAGCAGCAGTAAAGCTACCGCCAAAATACCAAAATGCAGTATCCAGCAGGTTGGCGAAAGAATTGCGCTTGAAATTCTTTATGACCTCAGGATGGACCGGGTCAGTTTCAGGTATAAGCAAGAAATCTTTTATTGGATTCTTCATTGTTGGCTGTTAATAATTTTGATTTATCTATGATTTTTGAAGGCACATTATTGGTGAAGGGGAGAGTAGTTCAGATTATTGATCGTCCATTTGATGGCCCTGGCAAAAATACCCCGCATGAATCGTGGCCCAGCGTAGGGTATTTTTCGGTTGATAATATAATGATTGGTGAAGATATTTGACTCCTTTGCGAGCAGATCCGCAATCATTCGTCCCGCGATCTGACTGGATGGAACACCTTCGCCAAAACCCGTGGCATATAATATGTTCTCATCCCCCCCCAGGGTGCCAACTACTGGGCTTCTGCCCAGAGTATAGGAGGTTATTCCTCCCCAGGCATGAGCTATGGGTAAGCCTTCCAGTTGTGGAAAGAATGAGAACAGATCATTGACGATTTTGACAGTGACCGACTTATCATTTCCAGAACTCAAGGCATCAAAATCGTAATATGTGAAATCTGAACCACCCATCACGATGCGGCCATCTGCAGTTTTTACGCTGTAGCTGAAAAGCTTGCGAAAATCGGATAGTCCAAATCTCTCCTCCCAGCCAATGGAAGCCCACTGCTTATCACTCAAGGGTTCCGTGGCGATCTGAAACACACTGACAGGAAAAACACGGTTCTTGAAGAAGCCAACTTTATGTCCATACGCGTTTAGCGCTACGATCATAATCGGCGCTTGAATATCGCCCAGTTCAGTGTCTACATGATTTGTTTTTCCTGGAGTGATCCTGGTAACAATACTTTTTTCCCGGACCTCAACTCCCAGCCCTTCTACGATCTTTTTCATTTCCCGGGCTAATTTGGCTGGATTCAGGGTTGCTCCAAAGGGAAGCCTGATACCGGAGTGAAAGAGAGGTGATTTAATGAATTCATCTAAATCCTTTCCAGATAATATTGTTGATTCAAGACCAAATTTCATTAATTCTTTCTGGAAATCATCCAAAACCAGGGATTGTTCCTCATCCAAAGCAACTTCAAGCATGCCGGATTCTTCAAAATCGCACCTGGCACCATAATCCGATATAAAAGTCTTGATCTGTTTGATGCCATAGGAAGATACCTCCAGATCCCTCAATCTTTGTTCTGGATCTTCCTGCTCCCAATCCAGCAGGGAGGTTGTGATGCAGAATCCGCCATTCCTGCCGCTGGCACCGTAACCGCAGCAGGCACCTTCCAGGAGGACGATCTTCTTATCTGGAAATTTCTTCTGGATGTTATATGCTGCAGACAAACCTGTAAAACCTCCTCCGAGGAT
>JAUWEC010000224.1 GCA_030608465.1 Chloroflexota bacterium | reverse complement strand
GTTCTGGTCGCTTCTTCTCCGCAAACCATACAGATGGCATGCAGTTTATCCACAAATTCAGCTTGCGCCAACAGCTTGGGCATCTGACCGAAGGGGTCTCCCCTGAAATCCATATCCAGCCCGGCCACAACCACCCGGATTCCCCTCTCTACTAAATCCTGAACGACGGGGATGATTTCTTCATCAAAGAATTGCGCTTCATCAATCGCCACAACTGTTACATCATTAAGCAGTAAAGCGGAAATTTCAGCAGTGTTCTCTATGGGAGTAGCTTCATACTCATTACCCGTGTGAGAGGTGACTTTCCCGCTGCTGTAGCGAATATCAAATCCCGGTTTAAATACCTGGATCTTCTGCTTGGCAATGATCGCCCTCCGTAACCTACGCAGCAGTTCATCGGTTTTGCCGCAGAACATAGGACCGGTAATTACTTCCAGCCTTCCATGATGATGTTTCATTGTTTTCCTCGCTTGAATTAATGTTGTCAATAAAATTGAATCAACCCAACAAAAAACAGGCAGATTATATCTGCCTGTATTTTATCAAAAGAAATGGTACTTTACCTTTAAACTGTGATCTCTTCTGCGGCCGCAGGGATTTCAAAATTCGCAGCGCGTAAAGCCTTCTTAAGATCAATCAGAGATTTCCGGCCAAAACCCTTAATATCCAAAAGGGATTGATCTCCGCCTTCCAGTAAAGCCAGAAGATCAGCAACAGTTTCCAATTTGACATCCACCAAGGCGTTAGTAACCCTGGTTCCAAGTTCCAGCATCTCCACGGATATATCCGCAGAAGCCTTTTTTGTCATCCGGGCTTCTTTTTCTTTCTGAATCTCTTCAAAACCTTTTAGTTTCTTATAAAATCGGTCAACCTGTCCTTCTGTATCCACGATGCGCTGTTCTCCCGTGAAAAAGGGATGGCAGGCAGAGCAGACATCTGTCCGGATTGATTCCTTTGACGATCCCGTTTTCCAGGTATTGCCGCAAGCGCAGGTCACCGTAGCTTCAGGATAATATGTTGGTTGAATTTCTTCTTTCATCTCAATAATCCTTATAATCTTTCGGGATAAACGTGTACTCGCTTCTTCCCGCCACGGAATGTCTGGAAGGTAACGAACCCATCTGCAGTCGCAAACAGTGTGTCATCGCCACCCCGACCAACATTTTCTCCGGGATGAATGCGTGTACCCCGTTGACGAACCAGGATATTCCCAGACCGGACCTGTTCACCACCGAATTTTTTTACACCTAATCGTTTAGAATTGCTGTCTCGCCCGTTGCGGGTTGAACCGCCGCCTGTTTTATGAGCCATTTTTTTCTCCTGATTTCTTCACAATTTTGTCAACCTGCAGCAATGTATATTTTTGACGATGACCCTGCTTTCTCCGGTACCGAACTTTCGGTTTATATTTAAACACAATGATTTTGGGGCCTTTTATTTGCCCTGTTACGGTTGTCCTTACCTGAGCTCCTTTTACCATCGGAGTACCTACGGTTACTTTTTTACCGTCCGCAATAAACAACACCTCATCCAGGATTACCTTTTCACCCAACTCATTGGAAAGTTTATCGACCTGGATGGTTTCTCCAGGTACTGCTTTGTACTGCTTTCCACCGTTTACGACAATTGCGTACTTCATAATTTTTCCTCCAATCTTCACTTCACCGTTCTTCCTGTGTTCAATGCTTTTCCCACAGAACTGCGGGGAAGTTGGGGGTATTTATCCATGCCAATAGGCTGCAGAAGGACCTATTCCTTCAATGCCGTGCCATTATACCAGAGGTTGGTAGACTGTCAATGAAAATGCCTGCCCAGCCAATAATACCAATAAAAAAACTTACAGAGATACTGAATATTTATCTCCTGATAATTATTATGTTTTGTACTGAATCTTGTCACTATCCTGGGGGAATTTGATAGCATACAATATGGTGGAACTTCCCTAATGGCACTTATCAACCATTTTTTAGTTTGTGTTATAAATGGTACTGATATGTATTTGTTTCACAATAACATGCTCCAGAAAGGAGAATGATTAATGGCAGTTACCGGATGGATTGTTGTGGATGACCTTTATTGCAAAGGGTGCAGTCTTTGCATTGAAGCCTGTCCCGAGGAAATATTACGCCTGGACACAAATCGGCTCACACCTAAGGGATATCATCCTGCTCAAATGATTGAAGAAACCTGTACGGGATGCGGTATTTGCGCGGTTGTCTGTCCCGATGCTGCAATCACTGTTTATCGAGAAAAACCCGAAAAGAAAGCCAGGAGGTAAATCCAGTGGCAAAAGAATTATTAAAAGGAAATCACGCCTTTGCAGAAGCGGCGATCAGAGCGGGTGTAGAAGCTTTTTATGGGTACCCAATCACACCATCTACTGAATTCCTGGAATATATGTCCAGGCGCTTACCTTCCCTTGGGAGAGCATTTGTTCAGGCAGAGAGTGAAGTTGCTGCTATCAATATGGTTTACGGAGCAGCCTGCACCGGTAAAAGGGTGATGACTGCTTCTTCCAGCCCGGGGATTAGTTTGATGATGGAAGGCATCTCATACATTGCCGGCACCGAAGTTCCCGCTGTGATTGTGAATGTCATGAGAGGAGGCCCTGGCCTGGGCAATATCGCTCCTTCACAGGGAGATTACTACCAGATGGTCAAGGGCGGCGGGCACGGAGATTATTTCCCGATTGTACTCGCGCCAGCAAGCGTCCAGGAAGCCATTGACTACATTGCACTAGCGTTTGATCTGGCAGAGAAATATCGCTCCATCGTTCATGTGATCGTGGACGGTAATATGGGGCAGATGATGGAACCTGCCGAACTGCCCCCGATGAGAGAGATTCCTGAAGAAGTTCCGGAATGGGCTGTGACCGGAGCAAAAGGCCGGGATGCCAATATCCTGACCTCCATATACATTGATCCGGAAGATGAGGAAGTGACCAACTTGCGCCTGTTGAAACGCTGGAAAGAGATCGAAAAGAACGAAGTTCTGTTTGATGAATACTTGCTTGATGATGCCGAAATCTTGGTGATTGGTTTCGGAACCGCCGGACGGGTGGCATCTTCCGCCATCCGTGATGCCCGCGAAGAAGGGATCAAGGTGGGATTACTGCGGCCGATTACCCTGGCCCCTTTCCCCCAGCAGCGACTGATTGAACTTACAAAACAGGTCAATAGAATTTTAGTGGTTGAAATGAATTCAGGAATGATGCTGGATGATATTATGAAAATTGTCCAGGGTAAGGTTCCAGTTGAATTTTACGGCAGAATGGGAGGCGTTACCCCTCTGCCAGATGAAATCCTGGATGAGATCAGACGTGTTGCCGTAAATAAGGAACCCGCTTCTGAAGATCCGCGGAATGAATGGATTCCCCGTCTAGAACGAATGATATTAGGAGAAAAATAATGGTTTCAACAACAGCAGAAGTTGTCTATCAGCGACCGGAAGCCTTGACGGACGTTCACACCCATTATTGTCCCGGATGCACACACGGTACTGCCCACCGCTTGGTCGCGGAAGTGCTCGATGAAATGGGCTTACGTGAAAAGACCATTGGCGTTGCTCCAGTAGGCTGCTCAGTTTTTGCATATAAATACTTTAATATGGATTTTGTCGAAGCCGCTCACGGCCGGGCGCCTGCCATGGCAACAGGTATCAAACGAGTGCTGCCGGATAATACAGTCTTTACCTATCAGGGTGA
>JAUWEC010000185.1 GCA_030608465.1 Chloroflexota bacterium | reverse complement strand
GATTTGATCAAGAGTACCCTGTTGTCCACAGTCATCGGCGGATTCCTGCTGGAAGTCGTTTACCTGGTATTGAGGACTGCTCCAGAAACCTGGTGGTTGTTGACTGCGGGTTTTCTACTGCTGTTTAATGTTTTACTCGCGAACCTGGCTCCCGTACTATTGTTTCCAATCTTTTACAAATTCTCACCACTCGCTGAAGAGCATACAGACCTTCAGGAACGTTTAATTAAGCTGGCGAAAAAAGCCGGCACAAACGTGGACGGTGTGTTTAAATTTGATATGAGCCGCCGGACCAAAGCCGCTAATGCCGGGCTGACCGGGTTGGGAAATACCCGCCGTATCATTCTCGGAGATACTTTGTTGGAAGAATTTTCCCTTGATGAGATTGAAACTGTCCTGGCGCATGAATTGGGACATCAGAAAAACCATGATATCCCGCTGGGAATGGCTGTCCAAACCATCATCACCCTGGGTGGTTTATACTTGACTTCTCTGGGATTGTCCTGGGGAATCTCCCAATTTGGATTTGGGTCCATCTCCGACATTGCTGCCCTGCCTTTATTCGGTTTATCCCTGGGCGCTTATGGTCTTCTCACCATGCCCCTTAGCAACGGATTCAGCCGTTGGCGGGAATGGTTAGCAGATGATTTTGCGCTTCTTCTTACTGGAAAGGGTAAAGCCTATGCTTCCGCGCTGACACGCCTCAGCAATCAAAATTTAGCTGAAGTAAATCCTGATCCCTGGATAGAGTTTCTGCTTTATTCCCATCCAGCCCTTGAAAAACGAATCCGGAACGCGAATGCATATCAACCATCAGCCCAGTAGTTTTTCCAGTGGGTTTATTCATCCATATATTTCCTTCCCCGGGCGTGATTAATGGTCATTCACCATTTAAATTGCGGAACTCTCAAAGCTCCCTTTATCCATTTAGATTCCATCGTCTACTGTTTGCTGATTGAGACCAGCAGCGGTCTGGTTTTGGTGGATACCGGATTTGGATCCCAGGATTATTCTGCCCCTTCCCTGAAGATGCGTTTTTTTCTGCAGTATATGGGCGTACCCCGTAATCCAGATGAAACAGCATTATTTCAGGTAAAAGCTCTGGGATATAATGCGAAAGATGTCAGGCACATTATCCAAACCCATCTGCATATTGACCATGCGGGCGGATTGAGAGATTTTCCCTGGGCAGATGTCCACTTACTTATAACTGAGTATCTGGCAGCCAATAAACCCAAAGGAATGATGGAATTTGCCTACATTCAGACTCATTGGGCTCATGATCCAAAGTGGGTTTTTCATGAAAAGCCTGCAGTTGATTGGTTTGGATTTGAGTCTATCCCGGTCCTCAAGACGCCTGAAGCGGATTTCCTGCTCATTCCTCTCCCCGGTCATACCCGCGGACACTGCGGTGTAGCTATCGGTAAACCGGGTAAATGGTTGCTGCACTGCGGGGATGCTGCCTCACCATTCCATCGTGATACCGATCTCCACAACCGGGGAGAATCAGCCCATCAAATGAATTTTCTCTCCGCCGGTTTTACTCACCGGGTAATAGGGAGTCATGTTTCCCAGCTTCGCAGTTTGCTTAAGGATCACGGGGAGGAAGTGCAGGCAATCAGCTCTCACGATATTTTCAGTTTTCGAGAATTTAATGCCAACCTAAACCGGGAACCCCGATGTTAGACTAAATCAACAGCTGGATATCAGGAGATAAGTATGGTACTAGAAGTCGGACAAAAAGCACCTGCTTTTGAACTTCGAGATGAGAACGGGCAATCTCGCCGTTTGTCAGACTATAAAGGCAGATATGTTCTATTGTATTTTTACCCCAAGGACGATACCCCCGGCTGCACGACAGAAGCCTGCAACTTTCGAGATGATTATAGTCAATATGATAAAAACGATGTGACCATTCTGGGTGTCAGCCCGGATTCACCGGAATCACACACCAAGTTTAAAAACAAATACAATCTTCCTTTTGCTCTATTGGCTGATGAGGATCATCGGGTCTGTGAGATATATGGGACCTGGGGTCCAAAGAAAAGTTTCGGGAAAGAATATGATGGCGTACACAGGACCAGCTATTTAATCGATCCTGAAGGCATCATTCAAGAAGTGTATAAGAAAGTATCACCCCCTAAACACAGCGCTGAAATCTTGGCAGCTTTAGCAGGCGAGTAAATAACAATAAGCCGATCTAATATGTGAATAATAGCTCCCGAACCCGTCCCTTCGGCTTCTCTCAGGAGCGGCAGGACTGGCCGCAGGTGATGAAAAAACACCAAAAGCACCCGTCTGCGAGTGCTTTGAGCGCAGATAGAAAAAACTTCTAAAGTCTTTTAGCGGTCACTCTGCCAAACTAATCCTGTAAAGACTTCAGAAGTTTATTTATTAATACTGCGCAGTTCCTTTATCCTACAGCGATGGGTTCTTCCTCTTCATCCGGTAGGATAGATTTCCCAAATTGGTCCGGATCCCCTTTCTCCAGGATGATTTCCCCCTCTTCTGCATCCTCTGGCGTGATGGCATCAACCAGCACAATGTCACCTTCGGTAAATTTTCCGGAAAGTACTGCGTCTGAGAGTTGATTTTCGATCTTTTCCTGGATAACACGGCGCAGCGGACGGGCTCCCATTTCCGGGTTGTATCCCAGCTTTACCAGCAGATCCACGCCATCCTGGGTGATCTCCAGCTGCAAGCTCTTATCCGTCAATCGTTCTCTCAATTTGTTCAATTCAAGTTCAACAATATCCCGAATATTATCCTTGCTCAGGGAATGAAATACTACTACTGAGTCAACCCGGTTGATAAACTCCGGGCGGAAAGTGCTCTTCAGTGCTTTGAGCAGCTTTCTGCGCATGTCATCATAGTCCCGCTTGCGGCTTTTTTCCTCGTCCTGGGTCAGTTCAAATCCTAAAGAGGCACTATTCTGAATCAATTCAGCGCCAATATTGGAGGTCATGATCACCATCGTGTTTCGGAAGTCAACTGTTCGACCTCTGGCATCTGTGATATGGCCTTCCTCCATAATCTGAAGCAGCATATTGTGGGCTTCCTGATGGGCTTTTTCAATCTCATCAAATACCACTATAGAGTACGGTCTTCTGCGGATAGCTTCTGTCAGCTGCCCAGCATCATCATAACCAATATATCCGGGAGGAGCGCCAACCAGCCGACTGATACTGTGTCTTTCTGTGAATTCCGACATGTCCAGATGGATTAGTGCATCCTCACTGCCGAAGATAAATTTTGCCAATGCTTTGGTGAGTTCTGTTTTTCCCACACCTGTTGGCCCCAGGAAAATAAAGGATCCTATCGGTCGTTTGGGATCTTTTAATCCTGCCCGGGAGCGGCGAACCGCTTTGGCGATCTTCTCGATAGCTTCTTCCTGACCAATAATATGTTCATGAAGTTCCTCTTCCATATGAAGCAATCGATCCGATTCCTCCTCGGCAAGTTCCATCACCGGGATGCCAGTCCACATGGATACAATTTCAGCAATGTCTTCGACAGATACTGTAGGACTGCTGTCGCGGTCCCAGGCGGCTTTAAGCTCCTCGAGTTTTTCTTCCAGGGCATTCTCTTGACTTTCCAGCGCTTCTACCTGTGTTTGATCTTCTCCCACGGCTTTCAGCTCTTTGCGAACTGTGCGGAGATTATGAACAACATCTTTAGCTTCTTCACCGATAGGGTTTTTATACATCCGTACCCGGGAGGAAGCTTCGTCAATTAAATCAATGGCTTTATCAGGTAGGAATCGGCCTGATACATATCGGGTAGACAGATCGGTTGCCGCTTCCAGCGCTTCATTAGAAATTTTTAACTGGTGATGTTCTTCATAAGCTGGACGGATCCCCTGTAGAATTTCAATCGTTTCTTCCCGGTTCGGTTCATCCACAGTAATTGGTTGGAACCTTCTTTCTAAAGCCGCATCACTTTCTATATATTTGCGGTATTCATCCAGAGTTGTGGCACCCACCACTTGCAGTTCTCCACGGGAAAGAGCAGGTTTAAGGATATTGGCAGCGTCCATGGCAGAGCCGGCTGAGCCTGCCCCTACCAGCATATGGACTTCGTCAATAAATAATATTGCATCAGATTGTTTCAATTCAGAAATCACCCGTTTCAGCCTTTCTTCAAATTGTCCCCGGTACATGGTGCCGGCAACGACTGAGCCCAGGTCTAACTGCAAGACCCGCTTGCCAAGTAGAGGGGCCGGAACTTCTCCATCCGCAATCCGCTGCGTTAATCCCTCAACGATTGCTGTTTTTCCCACTCCGGGTTCTCCAATGAGGGCAGGGTTATTTTTTGTCCGGCGGGCAAGAATTTGAACCACCCGTTCAATTTCAGTCTCACGCCCAATCACCGGATCTAGTTTCCCTTCCTCGGCAAGATCAGTAAGGTTCACCGCCAGTTGGTCCACCATCGGTGTTTTGCTTTTGGATTGTACCCGTTTGGTCTTTCCGGCTTGTCTGCGCTCACGCTGCAGTTTATTTTTATCTTTTGCTTCTTCCATTACCCGTATTGTTTGACGCCGAATTTGCTCCGGGGTTAAACCGAGCTGCGTCAACACATCATTTGCTACGCCTTTTTCATAGGCGACCAATCCAAGCAGGATATGCTCCACACCAATATAGTGATGGCTTAAATTCCGGGCTTCTTCCACTGCCAATTCTAGAACTCGTTGGGTTCCTGAAGAAAGCGCCAAGGCATCTCCGCTGTGTTCCCCATAGCCAGTTATCCTTTCAATTATTGTCAGGACACTATCAATATCCAGCCCAAGTTCGCGAAGGACTCTACCGGCAATTCCACCCTGATCAAGCAATAAACCCAACAACAAATGCTCGGTCCCAATCTTTGAGTGCTGCATTCGTTCAGCTTCTTTGTGTGCTAAACTCAGAACCCGTCGAGCGCGTTGGGTGAATCTTTCCATACTAGCCAAAGGACAACCTCCCGCAATAATCCGCTAGATACCCGGATATTACCGTAAATGTATAATTATTCGTCTCCCCGCTGGTTTCTATAAAACCATTCTACCAAATAACCCTTCAATAACTCTTCAAGTGGTATATATTAATGAAATTTATATACTGTGCGACCCCCTAAAAAGCCCTGTGGTCAGGAGAATAAAAAAAAGCGCATCCGGTCAGATGCGCTTTGATCGTTCGGGTTTACTCTTCATCTGGCGGAGGAGAGTCTTCTTCCTCTCCTGGTTCTTCATCTGCGGGAGGTTCAACCGCGTCCGCTTCCTCTTCTGGTTCTTCATCTGCAGGAGGTTCAACCGCATCCGCGTCCTCTTCCGCTTCCGCGTCCGCGTCTGGTTCTTCATCTGCGGGAGGCTCAACCGCGTCTGCTTCCTCTTCTGATTCTTCATCTGCGGGAGGTTCAACAGCGTCCGCGTCCTCTTCCGCTTCTTCTTCTGGTTCTTCGTCAGCAGAAAGTTC
>JAUWEC010000213.1 GCA_030608465.1 Chloroflexota bacterium | reverse complement strand
GCCGATGCGTTGAAGTCGACATTATGCTTTCTCTCCCTTCTACACCAGTATAAGTTACTAACGGGTCAGGCGATGATGGCAACGTTGGTTAGTAAAACAACTAACAAAGTCCTTCAGATATGCAATTTGTCTGGCTCGAGCTGGAGCGGATTAAGGATTGGAAATCATGAACCAGCCAGTTAATGGATGTGAATTTAATGACACATCCGTCCAAGCTCAAGGATTGAGGAACGGACATACTAAAAAAGATTGTAATTCTCTGAACCTTTAAGTTCAAATAACAGTTCAGTTTTACATTTCTTGGTAAAAAAGGTTTTACTAGCTGTTTTTCTCTGATAGCTAATTTTAACGTGGTGTGAATCGCTTGTCAATCAGGTGATTGATCCATCCCGAGTACAAAAGGGCTGATTTCAGGAGGAAAGTACCCTTTTCAGTGATGTTTTTTCCGATTGAGCTGCTTCGCCAGCACTCATGCTATTTTTGGTTTCATCAACCACTGCTCGTGCTGCATCATCGCCTTGACGTCACGTGGGGAAAAACAGTTCAGACTGGTATGCCTAGGGCGAATGAATGGCATCCACTAACTTACTGACCCCAGCCAGGATTTTTTCCCGGCTTTCATCGTCCAGCAGGCCTTTGATTTCGATAACGTCAACCAGGTGAAAGGAACTTTCTTCCAGCTTGGGTTTCAATTGCTTGCTGACCATGCCGCCCCAACCAAAAGTTGAGAGAAGCAGCATGGGTTTTTCGTAGGCGACTTTATGTAATATTTCGTCAATGATGTATGCCATTAGTGGGAAAATACCAGCCTCATAAGTCGCGGTGGCTATAATGACAGCTTCGCTATCGGGAATTTGGCCCAGAATGTCAACCAGATCGTCGCGATGTTCATCGGTGATCCGTAAAATTTCAGGATTAAAGCCGCGCTTTTCTAAATCGTCAATGACGACTTGGATTGATTTTTCGACAAAGCCATACATGGACGAGTAAACGACAACGACCTTTCCTTTTACAGGAGTTCCATTAGCCCAGTTGGTGTAAGCATCCATGATTTGGGCCGGATTCTTGCGCCAGAGCAAGCCATGCGCTGGAAGAATCATCTTGGGAGAGGCTGACTCGCCTTCGAGTTTGAGCAAGTTTTTATTGACATAGGATTTGTAGTGTCCAATAACGGAGGCGAAATATTCGCGCGCCAGATGCAGGAATTCATGCAGGTCATCGCCGTCATCGTCAAAAATACCATCGGGGATACCATAACTGCCAAATATATCACCGCCAAATAAGAATCCGTCTTCAGGGATATAGGTAATCATGCATTCGGGCCAGTGAAGCCAGGGCATTTGTCGGAAAGTCAACTTTTTGCCGCCAATTTCCAGTACTGTGTCATCCTTGACGGTCTGGAAATTGGGGTCGAGGTCATAAAGGCTTTTGATCAACCGCTTTGCGAAAGGATGGCCCCAAACTTGGACATGGTCTCCGATGGTCTCCAGAACGGCAGACATCGCGCCGCTGTGATCGGGTTCCATATGATGAACAACCAGATGTTTGATTTCCTTTGGATCAATCAGGTCGCGTAAAGCCTCTAGAAACGGTTCGGTGTAGTTGGCTTTTGTGGTATCAAATAAAACCCCGCCCTCGGAAGTCTTGAGCAAATAAGCGTTGTAAACCATGCCTTCAGGAACTTCCCATAAGGCTTCAAAATACTTAAGTTTTCGGTCTATAGTGCGAATCAGGAATAGATTGTCGGCAATTTGATGGGTAATTACAGAGTTCATCCTTGTCCTCCGGCATTTGAGATCCAGTAATTGAATTTTACTATGGATGATTCACAGTGCCAAGAATTTCTTGGTACTGTGTCCTTTTGACACCGATATCTACTTTGCTTAGCCCACTTATTTAGTAGCGAGCTGCTAATGAAGATGTGAACGGGCTCATTCACCCGCTGATGCACTTAGTAGTTGAATTCAGGGATTGATGATAATTTTGTTTGCTTTATATAGTCGGACAATTTTTGATAATCTTCGGGCAAGTCCATATCCATGCCGAATCCGGGATCAGGTATGATAGCAGTTTTTATATTCAGGTTAAAAACCTTTGAGAGTATGGTTTCAAGTTCATCAACAGTGAGAAGCCCCCGTAAATATTTAATAATCATTAGCCACAAACCCGGCTTCCTGGCAAGATAACGCAGGATGGGTCCAAGTTTTGAAGTATCTGACCTACGGTTAAACTGCCGGCGCCGGCTGGAGAGTTGATTGATCTCATTTTCAAGAACAGGCAGTATGTTCTTACCCAGGGCAAACATTTCCCCAAGATAAATATCTTGATCTTTAAACCTGCCTACAACTCTGCCGTGATCCGGAAATATCTCCAGGGTGATGTCTTCGGGAACTCCTGTAAGCAATACATCTGCATCGTTGTGCTGGATCAGCTCCCTGAAAAAAAGGTCGACGGATTTTGTGGTAATAGCTGGTGTATCTCCAGTACTGATTACTATGTGTTTCAGATCCGGGTAATTCTTTGAAATTATTTTGCTGCCAGCAGAAATTTTTTCCAGGATAGTGGATGTGGTATCAATCGGTATGTGATGGATTGGATCTTTAATGGGGTAGTCAGATTGGGTTAATCCTAAAAGGTAAATTTCACCGACATAGGATGAGGCTTGGAGCGCTTCCAGCTGCCAGTCAATAACCCGTTTTCCAAGCATGGGCAGCAAGACTTTGGAGGGATATTTTTCTTCTGGATCAAGGACTTTGAGTAATTCCCTTCGTTCAGGGTCACTTCCGCAGAGGACAAGCACAGGATAGGTCTTAGTAGCCATCATTATGAGGACTCCTCGAGAGATTCTGTTCTAGACACTGATTATATTATAAACAATCAGGTACAAATCTGCGGCAAGATGGAATAGCAGTTATCCAAGAATAATTTTTTTAGAGGGGGAACAGGTTCAAACCTGGAAGGGAGTCAGGCATTGATTAGCAAATTCTAGGCAGCATTTCTCCCGCCAGGACATCTACAATACGGGTGGATCCAAGCCCGGTTCTTAACAGCAAACGACCATGAGGGGAATCTTCTACCACCCCGATCACAACTGCGTTTTCCCCATACCTGGTTTTTCTCATCACAGCCAGTACGTTTTCAACATCCTCCTGGCTGATAATAGCCAGCAATTTGCCTTCGTTTGCAATATACAGGGGATCGAAACCAAGCATTTCGCAGGCTGCTGCCACTGCAGGCTGGATAGGAAGGGAGTCTTCTTCCAAAATGATTCCTACACCGGATTGCCTGGAAATCTCATTTAACGCAGTCGCTACACCACCCCGGGTGGGATCTCGCAGCACATGAATGTTTTTACTGGCGGACAGCATTGCAGTGACCAGGTGGTTTAGCGGTGCAATATCACTTTCTAGATTAGATTGAAATCCTAACTCTCCCCTGGCTTCGAGAACAGCAATTCCGTGATCTCCAATTGTGCCGGAGATAATCACCATATCCCCCGGTTTAGCTTCTGCTCCGCCGATTTTCAGTTCTGGATCAAGCAGCCCGACCCCGGTGGTAGAAATATATAATCCGTCAGCCTCTCCATGAGCTACAACCTTGGTATCCCCACTGATAATCTCTACACCTGCTTCCTCTGCGGAGGATTTCATCGATTGAACTATCGATTCCAGGATTGATAACTCAAAACCTTCTTCGAGGATAAAACTTGCGGAAAGATAAAGCGGTTTTGCCCCAACCATAGCAACATCATTTACAGTCCCGCAAACAGCGAGCTTGCCGATATCGCCACCGGGAAAGAACAGCGGCTGGACCACGTAACTGTCCGTGGTCAGTGCCAGTCGCGTCCCAGGCAATAGGGCTGGGGTCCAGACTGCGGCGTCATCCTGCACGTCAAGCACCGGATTGCTCAGGTGTCTGAGAAAGACATCCTGAATCAGGTCATGGGAGAGTTTTCCCCCACTGCCGTGGGCCAAAAGGACGTGTCCCTTGGACATCTAC
>JAUWEC010000201.1 GCA_030608465.1 Chloroflexota bacterium | reverse complement strand
TCCGGCGGAAAAGATGGTTTGTTTCCAAAAGCGAACTGGCTCGAATTCAAAGAAAGAAAGCGATTCGCCGGCGCAAGCGCCGATTGGCAAATAAGAGACGGCAAAAGAAGCAAGGTTTACGGACGTATTAAGCACTTTCTCCTACGATCCGGTATACGGTTTTCAGGTGTTAGACAAATTCAATTGTTTTTCCCCTATGCCGCTGAATTAATGAAGAGGTACCATGGCAAAAAAAGAGGATAAATTGCGAATGGAAGGGACTATCACAAAGGCTCTTCCAGGAACACAGTTTTTAGTTGAATTGGAAAACGGACACGAGGTTTTAGCCTATCTCGCAGGAAAAATGCGCAAATACTATATCCGTGTTCTACTTGGAGATCGGGTAACCGTGGAAATGTCAACATATGACCTAACCAGGGGCCGGATCGTTTACCGCCACAAGAAAGGGCAACCCCCACCTTCAGAGGAGAAAGTAGATTAATTTGATGTTTCCTTTTAATGAAGGGGGCAGCGACAATTATATTATGCTGTAGACTCGACATCTCCCTTATTGATATAGCAGTGTTTTTTTGCCGCTGAACCTCACAAACAGCACCTTTATAGTCAAAACTATCAGTTTCGAAAAACTATATGAGTAAAAATACTTCTACCTCATCTAAGCCTGATAAAAAAAACCTATTAAATCCCATTCACGAGCTCATTGAACTTGGTCATTCCCAGGGTTATATAACTTTCTCAAATATTCTCAATTACTTCCCCGATGCAAAAAAAGATGTTACCAGCCTGGAAAAAGCGTTTGCTTCCTTGCTTGCAGAAGACATCACCTACCTGGAAGAAGATGATGAAGAGGATATTGAGTTAGCATTCTCTGAAGATGGCGGGAACGGAAAACTTGAAGAAGATGAGGAGCTCGATGAGAAGCTTAAGAACCGGCTAAGCACAATTGATACTAATGACTTAATTGAACTTTATTTTAAAGAAGCTGCCAGCATCCCCCTGCTAACCAAAGACGAAGAAAAAGAACTCTCCAAACGGATTGAGCGGGGACGATTAGCCCGCAAAGAGATGGCTCGCGGCAATGTAGCTGATGACCGCCGTGCCGAACTGCACCAGATGATTGAGGATGAATGGACAGCGCTTGACCACCTGATTACTGCCAATTCACGTCTGGTAATCAGCGTTGCAAAAAAATACATGGGCCGGGGAGTACCCTTTCTGGATTTGATACAGGAAGGAAATATTGGTTTGATGCGGGCAGCAAAAAAGTTTGATTACCTGCGTGGTTATAAATTTTCTACATACGCCACCTGGTGGATCCGTCAAGCGGTTACTCGGGCAATAGCAGACCAGGGTCGGACTATCCGGGTACCCGTTCATATGGGAGATAAAATCTCGAAAATGTTCCGTATGCAAAATGATTTGAAACAATCCCTGGAAAGGGATCCATCCATCGAAGAGTTGGCAGATGCCCTGGATGAAGCACCGGAAAAAGTTCAGTATATGATGAAAGTTGCCCGGAGACCACTTTCCCTGGAAATGCCCACTACCAAAGAGGGAGATGCTGTTCTGGGTGATTTTGTTGAGGATTTAGAAACACCTCTGCCGGATGAAACAGCCACTAAGCACCTACTCAGAGAACACCTTGAAGAAGTAATGGAAGCTCTCCCTTCCCGGGAAGTCCGGATTTTACGACTTCGTTATGGAGTTCCGGATGGAAAAAGCCACACCCTTCAGGAAGTGGGCGAAAAAGTTGGCGTATCTAGGGAACGAGTAAGACAAATAGAAGCGCAAGCATTACGACGATTACGGCAGCCCCGCATTCAAAGAATTTTGCGCGACTATCTGGTAAAACACAAAAATACCTAAGCAGCTGTGATAAAATAGCTGGCTGGTAAACCTTGCTCTGGTAAGGTTTTCAACAAATGGAGTACAGCATGACTGAAGAACAATTAACATTTTCAAAGGGAGATTGGGTATCCCATCTTCATCATGGAGTTGGACAGGTTGAAGGTATTGAAAAAAAATCACTTGGAGGCGAGAGCAAAGAATATTACAAAGTTCTAACCCGAAACGGCGTATACTGGATTCCTACCGACAATGTTGAATCTGATCGAATCCGACCGGTTGTAAGTGAAAAAATGCTGCAAAAAGCAATAATAATCCTGGAATCTCCACCAGCAATCATGGACAGCAAACACACCAACCGAAAAAACCGAATCAACGAGGTGACAACTGATGGCAATTTAGCAGGTTTTTGCGCTTTGTTGAAGGACCTTCATGCAAAACGATCAGCAGATAAACTGAACACTACTGAGCAGCGGGCCCACAGTAATATTAAGAAAAAAATTGCCTCGGAGTGGTCAGCAACCCGAGAAATATCTCTACAGGAAGCAAACAAAGAGCTGAATAAAATTTTGCGGAGAATTAAACCGCTGGAACAGAAGCCCAAGAAAAAGTAAAAAGAGCAAGAAATCCTTGCCAGGAGAATTAAAGACATGGGAAAAAAAAAGATAAAAACACATCAATCAACTGCCAAACGTTTTCGTGTCACCGGCAGCGGGAAAATAATGCGCACAAAAGGACATCACGGTCACCTGCGGCGCCGAAAATCCAAACAAGCAATACAGGAAATGAAAAAAATGCATGAGGTAAAGTCAAGTGGACTGAAGAAACGGATCAAGAGGCTTGCCCCTAATTTAGGCCGCTAATTTTGTTCATAAAAACCTCAGCCGTTTCACCCCGTGGAACGGCTTTTTTTATAATACGCACTTGACACTGGTCCCAAACGATTTAGCGAGGTAGGAATGGTCTCTAAAACAACCCCTTCACCCGAAACCAAAAAACCCCAGATTACACCAAAAAAATCTATAGGTGGGATAATATTACGCCTCATGATAACTATAATCGCTGCGGTTGTGCTTGGTGCGGTTATCTATTTCAGTGCTGTTGGCTGGATTCCATACCTGGACAATAGAGTTTTCCAGCCAATTGATGCAAATCAAAAGATGGTACAGGAATTGAAGGAAACCCAACAATCCCTCGAGGATCAAATACAACGGCTCTCAGAAACGCTGGAATACAACCAAACAATGCTTGGGGAAGGGATTAATGCCTATCAATCTACTCTTGATGGTCTGGAACAGGATCTTCAAATGCTCCAACACGAAGTCATTTCTGTTCAGGCAACCTTTGAGCTTACCAGTCACACTATCACTGTATATCCCCAGGCACTGGCAACATTAACAGCAAAACAAGATGCGAATGCCCGCCATCTAAACACCCTGGCAACTGCTCAATTCAGTTCTACAGGTATCCGCCAGGAAATTGAACTGTTAAGGATCCTGGAATTGCTTTCCCGCGCCAATCAATACCTATTACATTCTAATTTCGGCCTGGCAGAAGAAACACTTAAGACTGCAAAACTTGAACTGACTAAACTTCGGGAAAATCTGCCCGGTTTTCAAAGAGAAGTAATTACAAATATTTTAGATCTTGTAGATCAAGTAGTCGTTGATCTTCCTGCTAAACCAGCTTTGGCTGCTGAAAAACTGGAACTGGCTTGGCAGGTAGGAATCAATGGTCTACCCCAGCTGGGATTGGGAGACAATACTGGCACAATTACGCCAACGCCCTCCGTTCAGACGAGCCTGACATCTACTCCCACCCCGCCTTAGTTTTGTCTTTTAGCGCCCAGGTTATACAAAAAAATATTTGCATGTAAGTTATAATTTAATTAAGTACAATTTGTATCAATTTGATATCCATAATGAGTTCCATCCAACCTATCCCATTTAGGAAGGAGCAGTTCATGCCGGGAATCATTTGCTTAACCCGGGGGAGACCATTCAATCATTCAACGATAGCCACAACTATTGAGTTAGCGCGGGAAACTGGAGAAAAAATCCATTACCTTTATGTGATCAACTTGGATTTTCTCACCGACTCCAGCAGTTATAAAACCAACCAAATTTCTCAGGAAATTAAATAAGTGGGCGCAATTTTCTCTGGTGAGCTTCTGCCAGCGATAGCTTATCTTACCCAACTAATTCCTGGGGGCGAAAACCAAGTCTTACTTTACTGTCTTCCCAGCAGGGCAGTTATGGGAGGATACCGCTCCCTGATCGAAGCTTCTAAGAAATATGATTACAGCGGGAATTGCCGAGCGCGCAGGCTACGGAATCACCAAAATATTTAGGTTTCCCTGCCCTAGCGATCATTGATAGTTTCTCTCTTATCTGTTATTTATTCGGTTCTAGCAGGTGGAGAGGAGTGGCTGCCGCTAAATATTAGAAGAGTTAATCTGAACTCGGTATGAAACAACTTACAAGAAAAATTAACAAATTAGATCCTTCCGAGTGGGTGATGCTTGCCCTGAGCTGGCTGGTATACGTAGGCAGTTTGGTTTTCTTTGCTAAATCAGATTCTTCCTGGGTATATCTTGCCTTTGGCGCCCTGCCTGTCCTCGTAACGGGATGGACTCTCGGAATGAGTTTTGGTGCCGGCGCTGCTTTTCTCAGTATTTCAATCCAT
>JAUWEC010000052.1 GCA_030608465.1 Chloroflexota bacterium | reverse complement strand
GATAACAGTTAAATCAGGATCATCCAGGACAATGACATCTCCAGAGATGGACAAATCCTTGACCTGGATATTGTCACCGATCTCAACCAATCCAGAAACATCCACCGAAATTGTATCTGGCAAATCTTTGGCTTTGGCTTCAATCTGAAGAAAATCCATACTGGTAACCAGCAGCGCGTTCATTTCCTTAACAGCTGGTGATTCACCTACTACCAATATGGGAACGTTGGTCGTGATGGTCTCTTCCAAAGAAACTGCCTGGAAGTCGATGTGCAGTAAATCCCGCTTAATCACTTCCCGCTGGAGATCACGGACCAGCACCAGGTATTCTTCTTTTCCGATCTTTAAGGTTATCAGTGTATTAGCACCAATAACACTCAGGGTCTGGCGGACTTCCCCTGTATTTAAGGTAAGCGGCATCGGCTCAATATGGCTGCCGTAAACCACCGCAGGAAGCAATCCTTCCCGTCTGAGCGCTTTTACCTGCTTGCCAATGATTTCCCTTTTCTTTGCTTCTAATACATATTTTTCCATTACTTCCTTCCTCGGAGCGCCTCTCACTACTGCGGAAGCAGAGTTACCTTCGCTCCTCTAGAATGATGAGAATTGATAATACTGCTGAAAAACCACCAGTGCCAAATCTGGCATATTTATCAGAACAAAAAAAGACCGCCACATCCAGGTGACGATGTAATTTTCAGCAGGGAAAATTGTAACTTGCCGACCTGTATTCGTCAATAGCACGGGAATCACAGGCTGTCGCCGTTTCATACAGCCAGGCATAAACCAAATACCCAAAAATCGGTAATCGTCCCTTAAATACTGCCGACTAGTATTGGTTTAAGTCTTGCAACATAACCCATAGATAGGTACAAACAGCCGGATTGTGATTCCAGATCCATTATTGAGTAGATCAAAAAAAAGCAACAAAAGACAATCAGCCTACTCTATCTATCCGGCATACATCTTGCACAATAACAGGAAATCAGTATAAAGGAGTTTTTAAAATGACTATCTATGATATTGCCCGCGTATTATCTGCCATGGCTTCAGGACTATTCCTGATCGGCTTGATCACCTTTGCAACCGGTGTTGCAATTCTGGTCATCCGCTCCATCGGCCAGGACACCCGGACCATCAGCAAATCAATCGCGCAGATCACCGAAAAAGGGATTGCAGATGATATCTCCGGTCTGGTCGGCAATGCTTCTTCGTTAATGACTGCAACAACCAATCTAATTCAAACCACAAAAGGCATTGGAGTATTTCTAGTCATCAGCGGATCTGTCTTTATGCTGCTGGGAATCACCCTGACACTTTACCTCGGCCTTAATTAACGGGATTATTATGGCAAAACAGGAACTTCTTATCATCAACGCTCTTAAAAACATATTTCCAGAAGCGTCCTGGTCCTGGGCTATACCCGCACTTAGACGTTCTCCGCTGATCTGGGGAAAATTGGAATCCGAAGGCTTCCCCCAAATTCTGGTTCAGGAAATAGGCAGCGAGCCAACTGACTGGACTCCGGGAAGGATTGGAGCCGCAGTCCTGAACAGGGAATATTCGGATATGGTGAATTGGCCAATTAATTCATTCAGTGACCTTCCTGCTGAGTTAAGGAACCAGGTTCACCAAACATATCAGGATTATGAAAATAGCAAAGATCAAATCCTGAGCCTCGGCGATTCTTTCCAATTAAGTCTTGCCTTGCTTGGTGAAAAGAATTCAGGCAAAACCTGGAAGGAAATCATCGGCCAGCTTTCTCCCCAGAACGGTTGGCTTTTTCCGCTGACTTGTTTATTTGATTTAGTTGAAGATCAGTCGGAATTCGTCCAGATTCTAAAACCGGATCCCGGGATACAGGTCCTGCTCTCCAGGCCTTTAACCCCGGCAGCCCGGGTGGAACTGCTAAGCAGAGTTTTGTTAACCATGGATGCCGCCAGCCTGGAAGAATGGATTAAGGCGTTAAATAAGGAAGTTCCTGACCTGGGACCAAAAGTTGCTCAAATCTTATTGGCAAAACAAAAGCTGGAACCCTCAAGCATTCAGGAGAGCGTTACCCTCAGTCTTCTCAACCAGCTGGCTGGAAACCCAGAAACCGCTCTGGAGCTGCTCAAAGAAGCAGCCGATAAAAACCAGAGGCTGCATGGCAAACTCGCTGCCAACCTGAATAAGGTCAGAGCGGGTCTTCAGCAGCCTCAAATAAACGATAAGGCCTGGCAGGAATTAACAAAAGCAATCAGCGATCCAGAGGGAATGGATGAAAACGTTCAGGAGATATCAGATATCATCCGCTCATTACTGGATAATAAATATTATGCCGCAGCCGGTGATCTAATTAGCAAATTACAGGATCCGCTGCCAGAACATCCAGAACTTATAACCGCGCTTGCAGAATACGCGTTATCGCAGAACCAGAAAACCCGGGCGGGACAGTTAGCGTTACTGGCTTTAGAAAAAAATGGTGAAGGGAAATCTCCTCCGGAAAACTTGAGTTCAGTACTGCTTCAGGTTGGTAACCTGGAAGAATGTGTCCAATCTGCCCAATCTTATTTATCAAAACATCCCAACCACTTGCAGACTAATCTGGTAATTGCGGAAGCGTTTAACCGGTTGGGAAATCATTCATCTGCAGCTACACAAGCTCAAATTGCATCGGTGCTTAACCCCCAGGATATCCCGCTGCACAGGAAACTGGCAGGATATCAGGAACAGGCAGAATACTGGAAAGACGCACTGGAAACTCGCTCGAATATCCTGAGCAAACTTCAATCAGTAAAAGAAGCAAAGTCACAACCGGAACCTTATTTACCTTTGAAAGATCTGTTATCTTTTGCTGCCTGTGCCTATGGGGCACAGCAGCCCAAACGAGCCATTACAGCTTGTAATCAAATCCTCGAACAGGATCCAGATAACAGCAGTGCCCATGCATTAAAAGGAAAATCTCTCTTCTCCCTTGGAAAACAGAATGAAGGGTTTGCTCATTTGAATCGGGCAGTTGAGGTTTCACCCGAACTGGAAGAACCGTGGATCGCCCTTGCAGAAAGTCTGTTGGCATCAAAAGAACCCGATAAAGCCATACAAACCTTAAAATCAGGTTTAACTGCCGCATCGACCCATGCCCGCTTACTGTTAAAGCTGGGAGAGATTCAAAACAATAATCATAACCAATCGAAAGCTCTGGAAACTTATCAAAATGCTGCTGTATCGGCAGAAACAGAGATTGTTGATCAAAAGATTGTTTATGAGATTCAGTATGGATTAGGCCTCTCTTATTACAAACTAGGTCACCTGGAACAAGCCCGCACCACGTTCAAAGACCTGCAGAAACGATACCCGGCTAATGACAAAGCAAATGCTATTTACGGAAATTTACTGCTGGATATGAATGAACCCCGGGGAGCACTCCCCTACCTGGCTCAGGTAGTGGATCAAGATCCCCAGCAGGCTGAACCTTTCCTGCAATACGCAGATGCTCATTTAAGAATCGGTGCCAATCCAAAAGCAGCTATCGGGGCACTGGGAAAAGCCCTTTTAATTGATCCAGATAATGAGATCGCCTTTGCTCTCCTCGGAGAAGCACAAGCATCTGATGGGAATTATCAGGAAGCTATCTCATCATACCAAAAGGCACAAAATTCATCATTAATATCAGATCCTTCCTGGTCGCCCAGAATCAGTCTGGGATTGGGAAAAACTGCCATTCAATTGGGACAAGTTGAAACTGCAATCGCATCCCTCAAGGAAGGACATGAAAAATATCCCCAGGATCTCCCTCTCACCCGCGGTTTAGCAGAAGCATATCAAACCGCAAACTTAACCTCTAACGCTCTCGAAGCAGCAAAACATGCCGCAAAAATCGCGCCGCATGATCCGAAGAATTTATCCTGGATTGCTGACTTTACCCTAACCCTGGGATCTCCAGAGCAGGGAATTTCAGCCTTAAAAGAACTTGTGCGGATTGATCCCGATCATCATGCTGCTTATATTCATTTGGGAAAAGCATATGCTTCTGCTGGCAATGAAGAAGAAGCGTCTGCAGCCTTCTCCAAAATCCTTAACTTTGAAGAGATCCAACCGGAAGACTTATTACTGGCCGGTGGTGAATTAATTAAAATTGGTAATATTGAAACCGGTATGAAATGCCTCACGAAAGCTGTCAATATTTGCGAGGCAAATCCAACCCCCTCTACCCTGCTGCCGAAAATCTGGTCCCGCCTGGCAGCTGGATTTGAAATGAACAGCAATCCCAAACAAGCACTTGAATTGCTTGATCAAGCCATCAGCGCCGACCTGGATCAACCAGAATGGAGAATACAAAAAGCCGATCTTCTGATAGGACAAGCCCGCTTCCAGGCTGCGATTGCCAGTCTCTCAAATGCCTTGGATTTATGTCCTGATGATCCGGATTTGCACGCAAAGATGGCCCGGGTTCAACAGCAGATTTCCTCTCATGAAGAAGCTTTCTATCACTCTCAGGAGGCTTTAGCAGGGTTCCTGGCTGAATCAGACAGAAAAGATAAGATATCTGAAGCCCGTGCTTTTGCAGCTGATTTAGCCTGTGCTACATTAAGGATTGATCAAGCAGAGGAAATTCTTTCCAGCCTCGACCTGAATCAACTAAAAAAAGGCGGAAAACTTCCGCCAGCCCAAATTCATTCTCTTTGTCTGGCTGCTGAGATCGCTCTTGATCAAAATCAGGAAGTGAAAGCTGCAGAAATCAGTAATTTGCTTGTCTCACGGGAAATTGATCTTCCCAGGGTAATCGCCCTGCAGTCCCGAATCATAAACAGGCAAGGCAGTCTAGAAGAAGCCCGGGAAAGTTTTCTTCAGGCAGTGGGAAAATGGCACAAACTGGCTGTAGGAGAAAAATCGTTCAGCACTGCAGTTGAAATTGCTTTTGGAAAAACCGCCCGGGAACTCCATGATTGGGAAGAATCTGCAAAGCATATCCAGCATGCAGCCGATCTGGCTTCCACAGAAAAAAGAGTGGTATTTGAGCTTGCCCAGTCTTATGTCAAAAGAGCAGAAGCCCGACGCTTTTCTGAGACCCTGAAAGCCATTCGCCATGCTCCTGATCAGAGTGCTCTATCCAATGAGGTATCGAAATCTTTTCAGGAATGTATTCAAGCCCTCTACCAACTGGAAGTAGATCCGCAGCTGGTCGATAAACTAAAATCCAGGGGGGATGCTGTTTTCTCACCGAACCAGGAAACTGCTGAGGAGCTCAAGAAAACAGCAGACACACCCGAAGAACTGGCAGTTCTGATTGCAGCATTCCGGCACAGCCGGCAAATAGTATTTGCATCCCAGACAGCGCTGGACAATATGCAAAATCTGGGGAAAAATGCCTTCTTGGACGCACAGATCGCCCTGGCGCTGCTAAAAATCGAACCGAAAACAGCTTACAAGGCAGCCGCTTCCGCCCTTGAAGTCGCTAAAAAAGCCAACCATTCCCAGGTTCCTCTATATATGGTCCTGATAGGAATGGCAGCAGAACACATTGATGATTTGATCTCTGCAGATGAATCAATCCAGAAAGCCCTGCAAATCTGGGAGGACGAACCCCGCTGGCATTCCTTGGCGGCAGAAATAACCCAGGATTACACTGCAGCGGTTAATCGTTTCCACAAGGCGATTGAATTGGAACCAGAATATGCCGGTCATTTCCTAGCACTGGGTAAACTGCACCTGAAAGGCAACCAACCTCTGCCAGCCATAAAGTCATTTGAGAAAGCCATTTCCATTAAGCCTGACTTTATTGAGGCCTGGATCCAGCTCTCCCTGAGCAAACGGGCTATTCACCGCCTGCCGGAAGCGCTGGCGAGCATAAATAAAGCCCTGTCTTTGGCACCGGAACACAAAGAAACCAGAAAAACTGCCGCCCTGCTTACCTTTGAAAATGGCAGCTACCGGGAATCGGAGAAACATCTGGTATCCCTGTTGGGGCAGAATCCGCACGATACCGATCTAATGGCACTATTCGCCAGGACATTAGCCGCCCAAAAACAGCCGGACCAGGCATTACGTGTGATGGACAAAGCGATATCCCTGGAAGAAAACAACCTTGATCTTAAACTGCAGCGGGCTGGAATGATAAAAAATATAGAAGGTCCTCTGGCTGCCATCGACGAACTGAGAATTATCGGTAGTCATCATCCAGACCAATATCCCTTGGTACTTGAGCTTGTCTCAACCCTCGCAGAAGCAGGTGAAGTGGATCAGGCAATACGAACAGCCCAGGACGTACTTCAAAATGAAGAAATCGGCCATACCCGGGAACAAAAAGCTTACCTTCATCTCACCACGGGCCGGATGCTGCGAAAAACCGGACAACTGGATCAGGCTGTTCATCATCTGTACAAGGCGAAAAAACTTATTGACCCCAATTATGAGGCTGTTCTTGAAATAGGGCGAGTTCACAATGATCGGCGTCAATATGAACTGGCTTTGGATCAAATTCAAAAAGCCATTGAAATTGCACCCGGGGAAGCGGAAGGATATTACCAGGCAGGAAGGATTTTAAAAGAGCTGAAGCAATTCGACCGGGCAGAAAGAATGCTCCGGAAAGCCTCTAAACTTGCCCCCCATGACCTGAAAATTCATCGACAGCTTGGTGTAGTAGTGACATTAAACCTTGTGCATGGCGAACCTAAAAAGGAAGTACTGGTTTAATGATCTGCTTAATTAATAAAAACACAGAAAACAACCATCCAACTCAATCCTGGATAAAAAGCTTATGAAAAAATCCCCCTACTCCCCTCCTCATCCTGGTGAACCCTGGGCTAGAGATCAACTACTGGACCTACTGGGTATTGCTGCAACCGTCAATGAATATGGATTTATCAGAAAAGCTTCACTTGGCTGGTTGGCAGCCTTTCCTGGAGATTTGTCTGTCCAATTGTTTCACGCGCAGGCAGTCGCCAAAGATCTAAATACCGATCAAGCCACAACCCAGGTAGAAAAAATCTGCCAGGCGGATCCTGAATATGTTGAAGCGCAGGAGTTGAGATTTGAAATATCTCTTTCTGGCGGAAACCTTGGAAGAATATATGGAGAGCTGTATTCTCTACTGCCAAACAAGAGAATTTTCCGTGATCCGGATGTCAGGGGAATTCTTCCTGAATGGGCAAATGTACTGGCACAAATCCGTTCCTGTATTAATAAAAACGATCTGGATGGAGCGACGGAAAAACTTCCCGGATTGTTAGGATTGAATCCTGGATCGGCGTTGGCAGCTGTTACACACCTGGCAATTTTGCTTCAAGATCCAGACACCCCGGAAATGGCAGTTCGCCAACTCGCAGAACATTATCAGGAAAAATGGCCAGACTGCATCGCCCCCACTTTGATCCTGGCTGATGCCCTCATAAAGGGAGGCCAGTCCAATCGTGGTGTGGGAATGCTGCACAAAGCCGCCTCTAGAGACGTAACCGGCCAGGTTGCCAAACGTCTGTGGGGCGAAAATCACCAATATCAAAACCTCTGGCTGGATGTACTGCAGACCCACATCGATGTTCGAGTGCCTGCCGCCGTGGGTGGAGCCCTGGGCTGGAATCAACTCCCTGCCGGGCCTCCGGTGTTTTCACCCGGTTCACAAAACGGTGCTGATGAGGATAGTTCAGCCAGCGATGCGAAAGGTCCGCAAACTGCTGAAACCCTGATACAAATAGACAATGATCTCGAATTTGCAGACCAGAAGGGTGATGCCCGGGCGAATGGTAAATTTCCCATGTACATCGTTTTTTCCACCCGCAAGGGTCTGGAAAAGAAATATGGTCCAGAAACTTCAGCGATTATCATCGAGGAACTGAAAAAAACCACCTACGCTGTCCGATTAAAACCCGGCTGGGGCGCGGTGATGGTACTCGCTGATGATCCATCCAGCATGGCAAATTTTGGATTAAAACCAACCTTATCCAAGGATCCCTGGGCATTAAAACTGGCTCTGGTGGACCTGGATAAAGCCCTGGCACAAAAAGGATTGATGATTGGGGCATTGTTAATTGTCGGCGGACCAGACGTAGTTCCCTACCACAAGCTGCCGAATCCAGTTGCGGATTTTGATACCGAAGTTCCCTCAGATAATCCTTACGGCACTATCGATGAAAATTACTTTATTCCCGAATGGCCCGTAGGCAGGCTGCCCGGCGGCGCAGGCAGTGATCCTGGATTATTGCTGGATATTCTCCGTAATATATCTGAACACCACATGGGGAAAAATGAAGAGAGCAAAACTCTCTGGGAACGTTTTCTTGTTTGGCTTTCTAAACTCTGGACCATCAGCACCCAAAAAAATAATAGTTTTGGCTATGTAGCAGAAGCCTGGGAACAAGCCTCCATAGATGTCTTTAAAACCATCCAAGAAAAAGGAACTCTGGTTACTTCCCCGCCTTTTGGCAAACATACTGAAATTCCAGTTCCGGTGACCCGCTACGGTTACTTCAACCTTCATGGTGTAGAAAACTCGCCAGATTGGTACGGTCAAAAAGATTTCACCAACGGCAGCTTTGGACCCGATTATCCGGTAGCTCTGCGTCCGCAGGATATCAACGCCTACGATGATGCACCTTTATTTGTATTATCTGAAGCTTGCTACGGAGCGCACCTCAACGGCAGGGAAATTGAAGATTCCATTTCCTTAAAATATCTTTCCCGTGGATCCCACGCCGTAATTGGTTCTTCTGTAACCGCGTATGGTTCTGTTGCTTCGCCATTGATTGCAGCGGATCTATTGGCTGATCATTTCTGGAAATTTATTGAACAAGGGATCCCAAGCGGTATTGCTCTTCAGAAATCAAAAATCGAATTAGCCAGGGAAATGAATAAAAGACAGGGTTACCTGGACGGTGAAGATCAGAAGACTTTGATTTCATTCCTGCACTTAGGAGATCCACTGGCAAGTCCCAAAACAGCCCTGCGAAAACAGCCCAAGACAGTCTGGATCCCACGACAAACCCCTACTCAGGTGAAAACCGTCTGCGACCGGTCCAATTTAACCACCGATATTCCATCCCCGACCCTGATGCATGTAAAACACGTTGTCAAACGCTACCTGCCAGGCATGGAGGATGCGGAAATGGTACTCAGCACGGAGAAAGACGTCTGCAGCGGTGATGGACATCAATGCGCCACTGCCCAATTTGGCAGCAAGGTTCGTGGAGAACACCTGCACCAGCGTCATGTGGTTACATTAAGTAAAAAGTTTGAGATTCCTCAAGACAGCGGGGAAACCGTTCACCGACATTATGCCCGGTTAACATTTGACAAATCCGGGAAAATGGTCAAGCTGGCGGTTTCAAGATAAAAATAGGAAATTGTATCCTTTGTATTAAAATAGGCTCCCGGAGCTTTAAAAGCTCCGGGAGCCTTATCTTGAGAATTACAGCTATTGTTTTTTTACTTATTTTGCAGTGTTTCTAGTTTTTTCCAATCCTCAGCAGCTGCCAGTTTTGCCTGCGCCTGCCAAAAACCAGCATTCGCTCTGGGAATATTTCCGCTTTCCAGAATCTGGTAAAACTTTTCTGGGTTCAATAATCCCAGCTGCTCAAAAGTGAGAATTCCAGCTTTGTGAATGACGTTGGAAATTTTTGGTCCAATGCCTTTTATTTTCCGGAAATCATCCTTTTTTACCGGCAACCGTATGGGATCAGCGCGAGGGGTATCAATTTCAACTGACGATGTTCTTTTGTAACTCGGGCTAAAGAACCACCAGAGAAACCACCTGGTTAGGATGCAGACCGGAACGCCGATGAATAATATCCAAAACCAACCGGGAATGAAACTTCCTTTTTTACCAGCACCTGTAATCACTGTATTCCCTCCATTTATCTGATGATCAACGGGTGTAGCCTGATGAGGTAATTATAACATCCAGAAGCTATTTACTCAATCACCCTAGTCTTATAATCATCTAATTGGAGAATAATTTAATATCCCTAATCCATCATGATAAATAAGGGTTTCATGGCAAATTTCTTATAAAAAGGTCGCAGGCGGTCTGTGTTATAAAATCGATCAACATCTACGGTTTTACTCTTAGCACACAATACCTCAATCGGCATATTATCATAGCGGCCGTTCTTCAATACCACCAGACGGCCGTGAACACCCTCTAAGATCAAATCCAAGGCAAGGTTGCCGTATGCCATGGGAACTATCGAGTCAATCGCGTCAGGACTTCCTCCCCGAACCAGGTAAGCCAGTCTCTGATTCACAACATTTATTCTCTTGCCATTGTTATATTTAGCAGAGCGGTTTATCAACTCTTCTGAGACAAGGTCACCGATGCCGCCCAGTTTTTTATGCCCGTAAGCATCTAGATTGGAATCCTTAAAAACCATCTTTCCCCCGGTAAATATGGCACCCTCAGAAACCAGCACGATGGAATAGCGGCTGGGATTATTATTCCGGTCTTCTGCCAGCAGCTCAGTCAACCTTTCAATATCAAATTTATATTCAGGGATCACACAGCGGTTGGCAGCCCCGGCCATAGTTGGCAGCATGGCTGTGAAACCAGCATATCGCCCAAATACCTCCAGCACCAGGAATCGTTCATGAGAGCCTGCCGTTGTCCGCAAATTGTTCACTATCTCGATGGTTCGCGTGACTGCAGTGCTGAATCCGATGCAGTAATCCGTGCCGGGGACATCGTTATCCATCGTCTTGGGAATTCCAACAATTTTTACACCTTTTTTATATAACTCCACCGCATAACTTAATGTGTCATCCCCACCCATGGGAATCAAATAATCAACCCCTAAATAATCCAGGTTCTTGATCACCTCAGGCGTAAGATCATTGATTTCTTCGTTATATTTTTCCTTCAGGTGAAGAGGAACATCTTCCCTGGTAACTTTACTTGGTTTGGTTCGGGATGTGTGGAGAAAAGTTCCCCCCGTTCTCCCCATTTTATTTACCCGTTCTTCAGTCAGTATTTCATAGTTATACTTATTATCAGCTTTTTTATCCTGAATCAACTCCATCACTCCAGCCCAGCCGCGTCTCAAACCCACTACCTGATACCCTTCTCGTAAAGCTCGAATGGTAATCGCCCGGATAGCCGGATTTAAACCCGGAACATCACCACCACCGGTAAGGATAGCAATCACACCTCTTTTCTTTTTCACTGCAACCATCTTCCTTCCTCCATAAATTACTGCTATTGTTTTTTAATCACAACAATTATAGACGACTATTACGATTTGTGATTACGATTCTTGATTTCTTTCATGAATCTTGGTAATTTCTCAGCATTTTTCCGCTGGACCTGCCTGGTTCATTCAGTTCCGGAAAGAACCGCTACCACCCGACCCATTTCGGAGACATCATAACCCGGCCGTTCAGCAACAGCGTTCCTGAAACGAGGATCTTCCAATAATTCAAAAAGGGGTTTGAGCAATTCTCCCGAGACAAACTCTTCGGGAATCAACAGGTCAAATCGTTCTGTGAACAAGGGCAGAAAGTCCAGGTCCAGGGCATAGGAAGCTGCTTCGATTCCCAGCGCACAATCGGATCGACCGGAGGCTACAACCGCCGCCGCTGCCAGGTGTGTGTATTCTTCATGGTCATATCCGTTTACGCTCTCCGGCAGGATGTCCAATTGTTTAAGGTGGAAATCCAGCAGCAGCCGGGTTCCCGAGCCGCGCTGACGATTGACGGTACTGATATCTTTCCGGTTTAGATCTTCCAATCCCTGAACATTTTTAGGATTTCCTTTTGCCAGAAACAAACCTTGCGTCCTGCCGACCAGGGTCACTACCCGCAGCGCCCTGCCCGGGAGATGCTCCTGGATATAAGGCAGATTGTATTCCCCACTTTCAGGATGAAGCAAATGAGCGCCAGCTAAGTGCGTCTCACCCTTTTTTAACGCCATGATGCCTCCCAGGCTGCCGACGTTTACAGTAGCCAAACGGCGCTGATGGGGAGACAGGAATTGGGAAAGGAGATCAAGCGAAATATCGTGGGAGCCAATCACAAAAATTGTGTTCTTCAGTTCCTCAATCGGCCGGAGAAGCTGCACATTCACCTGTTTTCCTGCCAGTAAACCCTGGATACCTCGGGGAATGATCACCAGTCCATCTGCCTGGACCAGCGAAGTTATCACACCGGATCCACGGGATAAAGGAGCGGCAAGCGCTTTGTCACCGATAAAACCAACTGCCACCCGCAAGTACTCATCATCTCCCGCTCTTGAATTTACCTTGCGGGTAATTTCTGCAGTAATGGTATGGGGATGAAAGGGTGATCGTCCCAACCATTTACCAAGCAGGGGTTCTACAAATATATCAGCTGTTAATGCGGCAGATACAGGATAGCCGGGAACACCGATGATTGGTGTGCTCTTGCCATCTCCCTCTACAATGCCCAATATTACCGGATGCCCGGGTCTGACCGCGATGCCGTGCACCAACAGTTTGCCGGTTTGCTCGACAATTTGGGACGAATAATCCTCTGAACCTGCCGAGGAACCTGCTATCAACAGGATTAGATCAAACTCTTCAGCAGCCCGGATTACCTGGGCTTTGATCTTGTCAAAATCATCAGGGATATTTTCAAAACGTGACCCTACACCACCCCAATCATTTACCTTCGCGGCCAGAACGATAGAATTGTATTCAATGATATCCCCCTCTTTCAGAGGATCTCCAGGATATACCAGCTCGGTCCCGGTCGGAATTACAGCAACCTTCGGTCTTCGGGCCACCTCTAATTGGTCGTACCCGCAGCCGGCTGCGGCACCCAGGTCTACCGGTCTCAGCCGCTGGCCAAAGGGCAGCACCAGCTGGGTAGCCACCATATCTTCTCCCATTTCCCGGACATGAGACCAGGGAGAAACTGCGGCCCGGATGCGAATGTCATTCGGGTGGCGGGAATCGTCCGCGACAGTTCCATCGGCCGCGAGCGGCTCTACATTTTCAATCGGGATCACGGCGTCAGCCCACTCGGGTAAGGGATCCCCGGTATCCAGGTACACCGTCCCGCTTCCGTAAGCCAGAGAGACCGGGGCAGTTTCCAACGCACCGTGGGTATCTTCAGCTTTGACAGCAAATCCATCCATAGCGGAAGCATGATAGTGAGGGGAGCTGATTTTTGCCCACACAGTTTCTATCAACACTCGCCCGATCGCATTTTCATTAAGGGGAATCTGCTCTGTCCCAAGGGTTTGCCATAATCCTTTTTCTTCCAGAGCAGTTTGAAACCGTTTTTGGGCATCTTTTAAGGGGATGTCCTCCAGGTAAATTTTTTTCATTTCTCCCCCGACCCAATATTGTTTTCAGGCAAAGTCCTGGCATGGTACTGCAGATCATCCGCTTCTTCATTGTAGCCTTTAGACCGGGCATGTTCTGCAGCCTTCGTGTAAAAATCCTGGGCTTTGTCATAGATTCCGGCTGCCTCGTAGTGGTGCGCAACTGTCACACTGCGTTCAGGACTGGTGCGTTCGGCCAACCATTCCGCAATTGCATAATGAGAGTCAACCCGGTTTTTTTTGGGAAGCCGCTCATAGGCCACATCCCGCAACAAGGAGTGTTTAAATATATATTCTCGTTCACCCGAAAAAGCGCTCCCGACTCGAGGGAATGCCATTTCCTTTTCCATTAACTCATCCAGTGCAACTTGAACTTTGCCCACAATATTATGGCCTGATACTTTTAAAGCCTCAGTCACTCCAGTTGACCTCCTGAATGCTGCCAGTACAGCCCCTTTCCAAAATACGCGTCCTACAACAGCTGCAAATAAAGCAGTCGCTCTGCCTTCGAGAGAAAGTGAATCCAGACGGGACTGCAGCAGCATATGAAGGGATTGCGGCAGCTGTGAGGATACATCTATATCCATCATGCTGATGTCATCTAATGTCAGCATATTTTTTACCAATTCCTCAAGAAAGTAGGGGTTGCCTTGAGATCTTTCAGCCAGTGCTAGTAACAAAGAATCTGGCGCCTTCTGCAGAGCAGGATAGGCTTCCCGGACGATTTCCCCGGAAATTGGAAGTGGAGACAGTTCAATCAATTCAGCGTTATCTAGAAACTCAGATTGATCTTTAATAAACTCTGTCCTGGCACTTGCTAAAATCAGCAGCGGCAATTTTCGGTCTTTATATTTCCGGAGGTAATCAATCATATCCAGACTACCGCTATCTGCCCACTGCAAATCATCGAGAATGAGGACCACTGGTCCCCGCTGGGATGCGCGGTAAAACAGTTCTGCCTGAAGGAAAAAGGAACGCTCAGTTCTCAGTTTGGGATCGGAACTAAAGGAATCCAAATAACGGCTCTTCTCCCACTGAATTCCGATCTGGTCGCCAAGAAAATGAGCAGCCTCCACAGCTGTCACTTCTCCTAAGGTCCGACCCCAGAGTGTGCGCACACCGTCAATGGTTTTTTTCCTGGCGGATTCTACAGGATCATCATCGTTCAACTCAAAACGGTTGGACCAGAGTTCCTTCCAAATATAATACGGTACCTGTGATGTTTGTTCCAGCGCCCGGCTGGACATCACTGTCAATAAAGGATTATTTACTTCCAGCTGCCCGGCAAATTCAAATAACAGACGTGATTTTCCGATACCGACATCACCGGAAACAAGTACAAAGTGAGGCGTTTTCTGATTCCGGGTTTGCTCGAACAGTGCCTCTAATCTGGCTAAATCCCCTTCCCTGGCAACAAGGATAGTTTCCAAACCGCCTTTGCTGCGGTAGCGCAGCTTGGTGGGCTGGGGCAGCTCTCCCAGAACCTGAAATATATTTACCAGCCGCTTGGTTCCTTTTAATTGGATGGGAGGTAAACTTTTGACCTGGTACGCCCCCCGGATAAACTGGAGGGTTGCCTCGCTAACCACCACTGAACCCGCAGGCGCATTTTCTTCCATTCGTTTGGCAACGTTTACCGTATTTCCCAATACCGTGTATTCCCCGCGGATGCCAACATAGGCTGCTAAAGCCAGTCCGGTATGAACCCCAACTCTAAGCTGGAGTAATTTTGCTGCTGGGTGATTTGCATTTTGTACAAATTTTTCCAGCCCCTTGATAATAGCAAGACCTGCGGAAACTGCCCGTTCCGCATCATCTTCCAATGCACTTGGCGCACCCCAGACAACCATAAATGCATCCCCTATATGTTTGTCAATATAGCCCCCATAATCCTCAATGATCTGATCAAGTTCTATCCATAACTCTTTCAGGATATCGCCGACAACCTCAAAATCCAGCTGATCCGCCAGGGCAGAAAAACCCAGGATATCCGCAAAGAGCACACTTACCAGGCGTCGCTCTTCTGGAAATTTGGATTCAACATCAGCTGGCATGAACGTTCTCCTTAAGCGTTTATCTATGATGCAAACAAATAAATAAGTATCATCCTTATTCTACCAAGTTTTTTATCTCCTATTAAATAATACTCGGAGGTAATATTTAAGGGATCATTCTTAACGACCCTGATTTTCTTGATTAATAAAATTCTCTTTGGTACAATATTCCACGCACTTTCACGCGGGTGTGGCCAAGTGGTAAGGCATCAGCTTCCCAAGCTGACATCCACGGGTTCGAATCCCGTCACCCGCTCTCTAAAACCTGAATCAAAAAAACCTTCCCCGAACACATTAACGAGGGAGGTCTTTTTGTTGAGTTAAG
>JAUWEC010000172.1 GCA_030608465.1 Chloroflexota bacterium | reverse complement strand
CTGATGTCATCCGAGTCTTGACCCGGGCGGGATATGAAGATTCCTATGAGATGTCCTTAGCGGAGCAGGAAAATCTCATCCAGCAGCTGAGCAAAGAAGATTTCGGCATTTACGATACCGAGATTAATTTTTTCCTCCAGCATATGCAGGACAAAGAACAAGTGAAAGCGCTGGGCGGTCTGCATGTGGTTGGTTCTGAGAGGCATGAAGCCAGGCGGATTGACAACCAGCTCCGGGGACGGGCAGCCCGTCAGGGTGATCCAGGATCCTCCCGTTTTTACCTGTCCATGGAGGATGACCTGATGGCCCGTTTTGGCGGACAGCAGATGGAAGCTTTGATGACCCGCCTTCAAGTTGATGAATCCATGCCAATTGCCAATACTCTGGTTGACCGTGTGGTTGAACAATCACAGAATCGGGTGGAAGGAGCCAACTTTGATGTCCGCAAGCACCTGCTCGAATATGATGATGTGCTGAACACCCAGCGTGAAAAAATCTATCAGCAGCGGGAACGAATTTTTAGCAAATGGGATCTCAGTGAAGACATCCTGGAAATGCTGCAGGCAGAGGTGCAGCTTCGTGTTAATGGGACCTCTTGGGAAAATGAAAACACAGGAGATTCCGACCAGGGTTGGCGTCTGCTGGGATGGCTAACCCAGATTCAACCCACTTTAACATTTCAGGATGAAAAGATTCCCTCTTATGCTCTGCAGTTAATCTTGAATGATATTCAGTGGAAAACCGCATCCTTAAAAAAGGATCTGGTTCGTCCAATCCTGCTGGAAACTGGAAAACAGGTTCTGGCTGGGGAAGAAGCCCACATCCTGCAGGCAGTGGATAGGATCCTAGAGGATCGTCAAATCCGGTATGAGGATCAGGTTGATATAAGGTTGGAAACACTCAATACTTTCCTGGATGGATTATCTTACGACAGTGATGAGGTTCGAAATCCACAAGCCGTCTTCAATGAACTCCGGGATCTGGTAAGAATCCGTTTTGAATTGACTCCTGTTCAAATAAAAGACCTTGCAGAAGGAGTTAGCAATGATCTCCAGGACGAATTAAACTCGCAGGTTGAGTCCGAGCTCAGAGAGCTAGAATTCAAGCGTTTGATCGGTGCTGTAGAACGGGTGCTGGGTACTGCTTTGAACGGCAAAGTCTTAGCTGTTTCTGACCTGAATTGGCAGTCCATTGGTGATTTGCTGGTTGAAAAAGTTCAAGAACAGTTCAAAGACCGCCTAGAGGTGTATTTCAATGATCCTGATGAAGCCAGGATAACCAAGAGCCTTGATGCAGGATTAAAAGAAATTCAGCAGGAAGTGCTGACCGAATCCGATTTGATCCATTTGTTGGAATTGATGGCTGAAGGACGTCAGGCGGCATTTGATAAAAAGAGCCATAAACGGATCTGGCTCAGAACCCAACGGTTAAGATATACGTTCTATGCTGCTGATTTACTATTTCAAATGGATCAGGAAAAGGCAAGGGAGGATATCCTGGCCCATTTGGAAAAAGCCCAACTGATGATTCAGAATGCCTGGGGTAAAAATGAGATGGATCGGCTGAAAGAAGTCCAGCTTTCTTCCTTTGAAGAGGAGCTAAGAATTGTTATCCAGGAAAAACTGGGAGAGGATTCTTTCCAAAACCTCGCCGGACAAAAACTGGATTTACTTCCAGGAGACATAAAAACCCATTTACAGGATGAATTAGGTCACTTTACGGTGACAAATATCTATCGGGAATTATTCCTGCGGGTAATTTCGGAGCTCTGGGTAGAATATTTGACAGAAATGGAGGCTCTCCGGGTAGCTATTGGCCTGGAAGCTTATGCCCAGAGAGATCCACTGGTTCAGTACAAAACCAAGGGGTTTGATATGTTCCAACATTTGATGGAGGATATGAGGATGGGCGTTGTGAACCGCATGTTTACCTTCCAGCCCCGGAATGTTAGCCGGATCCAAGCCGCAGTTGAGGAAGGGGCATCCGGTCCAAAAGACTCCTAAGATATTTCTAACTGCCCTTTGCATCAAAGTTCAAACCGGACATCCCTCACTTAGGGATGTCCGGTTTTTCTTGGTTTGGTTTGTTAATCAGGTACAATTAATAAACCCGTTTTCCGGGTTCAAGGCGAAAACCTAATGACGGATACTTCTGTTCCAAAAGCAGCCGATTTTTATAAGAAACTGCCCAAAGTGGAGCTGCACCGCCACCTGGAAGGCTCTTTACGCGTTTCAACCATGATGGAAATCGTCCGGGCCCATAATCTGGATGTAAAAAACACCGGCTATTTAAGGCCTTTGGTCCAGATAGATCATCAGGAACCTTATACTTTCGAAAATTTTCTGGCTAAATTTGGAACTCTGCGTTTATTCTATAAATCCCCGGAAATAATTAAACGACTTACCCGGGAGGCAGTTGAGGATGCTGCCCTGGATAATATCCGTTACCTTGAGCTCCGTTTTACCCCGGTCGCGCTCAGCCGGGCGGAGGGTTTTCCAATGGCGCAGGTTGTCGATTGGGTGATTGAAAGTGTCCGGGAAGCTTCAGCTCAATACGGAATCTTGGTCCGGTTAATTGCCAGCATCAATCGCCATGAACGTATTGCGCAAGCTCAGAAAGTGCTTGAAATTGCCTTGGAGAGAAAAGATAAGGGGATTGTTGGAGTAGATCTAGCAGGAAATGAAGCTGAATTCTCGGCTGAACCTTATCAGGAATTATTCTCTATTGCTCAAAAGCAGGGTTTACGGGTTACGATACACGCCGGGGAGTGGGGGGGAGCCGAGAACGTTCGCCAGGCAATCGAAGATTTGGGTGCGGAGAGGATCGGTCACGGGATCCGGGTTTTAGAGGATCCCAGGGTAGTAGCACTGGCCCGGGAACGGGGAGTGGCTTTTGAAGTCTGTGTTACGAGCAATCATCAATCTGGCGTAGTAGATGAACTCAGTGAGCATCCCATCAAGCAGATGCTCAAGGAAGGCTTAAATGTCACCATCAATACTGATGACCCAAGTATTTCCCGCATTGATTTATCGAATGAGTATCAAACTCTAACAGAAATATTGGGCATGCCGATCGGAGTATTGGAGGAACGTGTTCTGGCTGCAGCCCGGGCATCATTTTTGCCGGGAGAGCTGAGCCGACGTTTGGCTGCCAAGATTTCCGAGGATTTCAGGGGGATATTAGCGCTAGGAGAATGATCTCTACCCTCTGCTTTTTTCCCATTCTTTTACTGCTTCATCGATGATCTGGCGGACTTCCGGATCCGGAATCTCATCCACATCATCATATGAATTTAATCCCACCCAGAATCGGATTTCATTATTGCGGTTCTCCATGAGGTGGATCCCTTTTCCTGCTAAGGGAGATCCGGTCAGACTTTTCTGTAATATGTCATTCACTTCATCGACGACACTCAGTATTTTTGTTTTGGAATCCGCTTCATTTTCATACTCTACAATACTGGGTGTCTCTCCAGTGACTGGCGGAGATTGAAGTTCCGGTGCCGGGGGCGCTTCTGCATGGATTGTAATGACATTTAAGATTTCCTGTGGCAGATCTTCTTTTTCCAGATAAGTGCCGGCCAAATCATAAACCGGTGGGGATCCCTCTTCTTTCCAGACCTGGAGGATCAGGTGGGAGTTTGGGCTGGGTTTCTTGATTTTTTCTGCCGGTGTTGGGTGTTCTGGAGCAGCTATCTCCACAGCTGGGCGACTGGGTTCCTCAGGGGCTTCTTTTTTTGATAACTTTTTTGAAAGAGGTGTATCCAGGGAAAGAAGAAACATACCCAGGAAAAAACCGATCGCAAGGGCAAAAATCACGATGAATATAAGGAGAATGGTTTGCATAAGAACTCCTTCTTATTCTGGAGGTGGTTGGCAAGTAGGACAAAAATAAGTGCTTCGCTGGCCAACTTTTATACGCTCTATCGGCGTTTCACATGTTTTACAGGGTTCTCCCTTTAAATTATACACCGAGAGATAATTTTGGTAATCCCCTCCGCGGTACATCCAATCAATACTCGATCCCTGGTTTTTAATTCCTTCCTCGAGAACCTGCCGGATGCTTTCCCAGAGACTGAGGGCCTGCTTATAATCCAGTGTATCTGATTTCAGCACCGGGTGAAGTTTTGCGCGGTGGAGCGCTTCATCGGTATATATATTTCCCATTCCGGCAATCATATCCTGGTCCAATAGAAAATATTTCAGCTGCCGGCTGTGGGAACTGAGCAGTTGATGAAGCTTTTCCGGCGTAAAATCATCGCTGAGCGGTTCCGGACCGAGGTGAGCTAGCTGCTCCTGGGTGTTTTCTGTGAGCCAGATCCGTCCGAATTTGCGGATATTATTAAATGCCATCCGGTATTTGTCCTCAAAATTGATGATCAGCCGGTAATGTTTCCCCGGAGCAGCAGTTTGTTCTTCAACAACAAGTTCCCCGCTCATCCGGAGGTGGATAATCAGCGTATCCCGGGAAAGCTGTATCAGCAGGTTTTTTCCCCTCCGCCCGATTCCGGAAATGTACTGTCCCTTGATCCTGTCCAGGAATTCTGCTGGTGTTGGGGAGGCTAAAGTTCCTTCCCAGAGTAATTCGGCATCCCTGATTCTTTTACCTAGGATGGATGGCGAACCGTCGTTGCCTTGCAGTAAATACCTGCGGAATGTTTCAACTTCAGGTAATTCTGGCATAGAGTTTACTCGTCAAACATCTCACCCACACTTCGCCCTTCATGAGCCCGGCGGATGACTTCGCCTAAGAGGAGGGAGATATCCAGGATGTCCACAATCCGGTTCTTCTTCAGGGTCTTTATACTTTCAGGGGGAATGGGGATAGTATTGGTGGTGATTAGATGGGTGATAGGCGATGCAGACAGCTTTTCAATTGCCGGATCAGAAAAAACTGGATGAACAAAAACAGAATAAATTCTTCTGGCGCCATGTTTCTTCGCCAGGTGAGCGGCCTCAGCCATTGATCCTCCGGTATCCACTTCATCATCCACGATGATCACATCTCTTCCCTCAGTATCGCCGATCAGGGATAATGCTTCAGCAGAGTTTTCCCGAGATCGCCTTCTTTTTTCAATAAAGGCGATCGGTACATCCAACTCGGCTGCCAGATTGCGGCCTTTTTTAGCAAAACCCAGATCAACAGTAAGAACGACAGGATCCTTCATTTCTGGCAGAAATTTTCTCAGGTGCTCTTTCAGTATATGGAAGGCAGTCAGTACATCTCCAGGAATGGAGAAAAATCCCTGGATTTGGCCGGCATGCATATCCATGGTCATATACCGGTCAGCACCAGCAATTTCAATCATATCTGCGATCAAACGAGAAGTGATCGGAACCCTGGGTTTGTCTTTTTTATCCGATCGGGTATAACTCAGATGGGGTATTACTGCGGTTACTCTACCTGCCGAATCCAGCCTTAAAGTTTGCAGCATGACCAGCAGCTCCATTAAATTGCGGTGAACAGGCCTGGAGGTATTTTGAATCAGGTAGACATCTTGCCCCCGGACACTGTTGTGAAGCCGGATCCAAATATTTTCGTTAGGGAAATCAATGATGTCTCTCCCGCTGAGGGGGATGTTTAAATACTTGGAGATACCTTCAGCAACATGAGGGATTGCGGTCCCGGCAAAAAGTTTGATTTCACCGTACATGCCAGGGTTTGAACTAGTTCTATGAGTCATTTGGTGATCCTTTGTCTTAGTTATCTTGCCATTCAGAATGCAGCATACTAAAAATCATAACATCCACGTATTTCCCTTCAAGAAATTGTGCTTCCCGGAATTTTCCTTCCAGGGTAAATCCGGCTTTTTCATAGGAGCGGATTGCCCGCTGATTGTTTTCAAAAACCCGCAGCCAGAGGCGGTGCAGGTTTAGATTCTCAAAACCGTGTTTAAGCATCAGCCGCATAGCTTTTGTTCCATATCCCTGGTTCCAGTATTCTTTTTCGCCGATGTGTATTCCAATTTCGGCCAGACGGTTTTGCCAATCGATGTTGATGAATCCGCAGTTGCCCACAAATACCCAAACCTCTTTTCGGGGATCGGGCTGGATTTCAATTGCCAGCGACCGTTCAAAAGGGGATCGTTTTAACATACC
>JAUWEC010000107.1 GCA_030608465.1 Chloroflexota bacterium | reverse complement strand
CCGTGCAGGGTGATAAGAGGCTGGTGATCCAAAATCAAGTCTTTGACAGCAATACTGCCCACATTCACATCAATGGGTACATGATCAATCATTTTGCCGTCCAGGTCAGCTCGGTCCAAATTTGTTTGGTAAGGGGGAGTGTGAAAAAGAAATATCGAATTTGATAAATCATTCTCCCCGGTAATATCTTCCAGATCCTGTTTTATTGTCGCATACTGAATAATATTTTCTGCTTGTTCAACTGAATGCCATCCTTCTTCCGGGGGGATACATCCCGGATCAACATATCTTGAGACATCATACCGCTCCCAATCCTTATTCATAAAAGGCGTTGGGGGAACATATGCATAACCGAAAACATTGTAGGAGCCAAACTGAGCTGATTGGTTATGGATGTATTCCCAGACACCCTCTTTCATCAAACTAGAAATTACATCATCTTCATTGATCCGGCTGTCATCGTTGCCAAGGATCAGGAAAACACGCGGATAATCATGCCCAAGTTTAATTTTCAACTTCTTAAACTCCGGGGATAAATAATCTTGGATGAAATTTCCTCCCCTCATGTTTCCAAATGACGGCAGCAAGTCTCCTCCAAGAAAAACAGCTGCGGGTTTCTCTTCCAAGATCTTCGAAAAAAGGGCTTGATAACGGTTTATTTGACCGTGCAGATCTGATACAAAAAAACAAAGAGCCATTTTCAATATCGCTTCAAGTTCATTTATCCCTCAAGATTGATTAACTTTCGAGAAAAAAAACTTCTCTAAAATTCCTCCAGGAGACTGAGAAAAAATACTTATTAGGCAAATTGGGAATTCTAATGGGGAGGAGGATGATTATTCACACCCCCAAACTATGGCGCCCTCGGCAGGATTCGAACCTGCAGCCGTGGGATTAGAAGTCCGGTGCTATCCATTGAGCTACGAGAGCATGAAGCTCTTAGAGCCGGTTCTAAAGCCATCCTGCGCCTGAATATGGAGCATGGCTAATTAGAATTAGTAAAATCCTATGGTTATTATACCAATTATCAATCAGCACTTCTTATGATGCTCTCCTTCATGGAAATCAATTGAATACTTAGAAATATAGTTTCTTGGTCTGCGTGTGAGAAAGCAAGTCCTTAAAGTATGACTTCTGACCATATTCATAATGGCTCCATGTAATATGAGCAATCCAATCTGTAAACTTTAATCCCAAACACTTTTCACTTGTTATATTATGCTGGGTAATCTTTGTTGAGGAACCTAATTCGAACCATAATTTAATCCCTAAATAATCGGTTAAGCTATTACCGCTTTTCACCTTGATGGTTCGTGGGTCAGGAAAAAAATCAACTTCACCCTCATTCTTTATATAATCCGGCAGGACTAAACTTATCATGTAATTGTATAATTTATTGGGGTCTTCCCGGATATGTACATGGACTCGCGGTTTATAAACAGTAATCGAAGTTATAGATATTTCTGGGCGGTTCCGCACCATCTTTAAGGTTTTGTTTACAATGTATTCATTTTGATTTTCCCCAAGTTCGCTCCCCTTCTTTTCTTTTTGGTGTGATACATTGAACTTTCGATAAAAATCTTTAACGAGCCTCTTATGATATTTGCGGAATTCTTTGGGTGTAATTAGGAAAGCTATCGTTAAACACCTACTTGACCCCCATGGTTATATGGAGCAGTAAAACTCCAACCTAAACCGCCGCTTTCATCAAGGTATACTTGCATAAAAAAAGGCGGTCCCTTGGACTGGCATATTTGAAAATATGCTTATGACAACCTTGTTAAGGTTATCACAGTTTCCCTAGGATTTACCCGCCACTAGCATTATCCAACATATGTTCTAGTATTGCAAGTTACCGGATTATTAAAGTTTAAAATGTCACACTCCATGAGAAACTATGGAGATGAGACAAATGACAAAGATTATCCTAGCTCGAGCGGTTCCAGATGGCGGTTACTCCTTGAGATACGGTTGTCCGTCGGCAGCCGGCGGTGTTGCCTTACCCACGACTCCAGCCACCACGATGATGGTGACTAAGTAGGGGGTCATCAGTAGAAACTCGGAGGGAATAGGTGTAGCAAGGATACCCAGCTTCTGCTGGAGTGCCCGGGCAAAACCGAACACAAGGCCTGCAGCCAGCGCACCGAACGGCTTCCAGCGGCCAAAGATCATGGCAGCGAGTCCAATGTACCCGATGCCCGCTGTCATATTCTCCTCAAACCTGGAGACTTGAGTCAGGGAGAGGAAGGCCCCTCCCACACCTGCCATCAAACCGCCCAGAATCACATTCCTGTAGCGTGTTGCGAAGACGTTGATTCCAACTGTGTCGGCAGCGCGGGGGTGCTCACCTACAGAGCGTGACCTCAGGCCCCACCTGGTGTGGAAAAATGCGATATGCAGAACGATCACCAGAAGGAACGTGAGGTAAATGAAAAAGTTGTGGTTAAAGAACATAGATCCCAATAACGGAATATCAGCCAGGAATGGAATCTTGATGGCCGGGAACTGCGGCGAAGAATTGAGATGCTGGGCTTTTCTTAAAACACGCGCCGCCATGAAAGATGTAATGCCCAGGGCAAAGATATTGATGGTTACTCCAGCAATGATCTGATCAACCTGGTATTTTATCGCCAGCCAGGCCAGGAATAAGCCCAGCAGGGAACCAACAACCAGCGCGCCAACTACACCTGCCCAGAGGCCGAAGGCGCTGCCAAGGATAGTAGCTGTAAAGGCTGATGCCAGCAGCTGCCCTTCTATTCCGATGTTGATCACCGCCACGCGTTCACACATGATCCCGGATAAAGCACCAAGCGTCACCGGAATAGAAAGGATCACAGTAGAGCGCAGCATTCCCACGAGACTGAAAGACTTCCCGGCGGCTGCCCAGGCAAGGAAGGCGAAGATGAAGAAAAAGAAACCAACACCAACTGCCATATTTGTTCGCTTCTCAGTAGATTTCCTGAGCTGTACGCCGCTGAGGAATGCCAGTACACCAGCTACAACAAAAGCTAGTGTCCTAGTATTTAATATCATTTTGATGTCTTGGATCTTATCGGTTGGAAGGGTTAATTTGAAGGTGGCGTTTAGATCCCCCATCACTTTTAAACCGAAGAACCAGAAGACAAAGGCAGCCATCACTAAGAGGATGATTCCTGCGATCCTGGCCCGGCGAATCTCGGGTGTCGCTCGTACCCTGACTTGGGTAGTTGAAGTATCCGTCATTATTATCCTCCCCAACCTTTGGTTATTTGTGTTTTTTCTTTCTCAGGGGGTTTTACTCTAAAAATGGCCCTGACCAATTCAGGGGCAGCTATAAATACTATAATAAGCGCCTGGATCACAACAACCAGATCAAGTGGAATTTGAGCTGAAGCCTGCATGGCTCTTCCTCCTGCCTTCAAGGCTCCGAAGAGCAAAGCAGCCCAAACCACACCGACAGGATGTGATTGCCCCAGGAGGGCCAGGGCGATAGCGTCGAAACCGATCGTGCCGGCGAAGGCCGAAGTTACCTGGTAAGGGGAGAAGCCTAAAACCTGGTTGGCCCCGGCAATTCCAGCGAGGGCACCAGAGAACCCCATCACAAGGACTAATAAACTTTGCACTTTCATCCCGGCAAATCGACTTGCCGTGGGGTTAAAACCGACTGCTCGAAACTCGAAACCCCAGGAAGACCTAAACAGAAGCCAGCTAACGAAGATAGCCGCTGCAACTGCTATCAGGAGGCCAATCGAAACCCGGTAGTCAGCTCCGAAGACCTGTGGAAACCGCGCAGAAAGGGGTACAAATTCAGAGATGGGGTTGATTTTTCCTGCTTCCTGAAACACAGGAACCGTGAGAAGATACTCGACCAGGAAAAAAGCGATGAAATTGAGCATGATCGTTGTGATCACCTCGTGAGCCCCGGTAATGGCCTTTAATAAACCCGAGATTCCACCCCACAGAGCTCCTCCAATTATGGCTGCCAAAATAGCCAGCGGAATATGAATAAATCCCGGGAGATTGAGGTGCAGGGCTACCCAGAGGGCTGCCATGCCGCCAATCAGCATCTGACCATTTGCCCCGATATTAAATAACCCTGCCCTGAAACCAAGCGCCACTGCGAGTCCCGTGAGGAGTAAGGGGGTGGCAGCGAAGAGTGTTTCGGATAGACCGTAAACCGAACCAAACGCACCGGTGAATAATGCCTTGTAAGCTAAACCTACTCCTTCAGCCATCAGGCGGAGTCCTCCTCCAAAATCCTCTTTAAGCAGTGCCAGGGCTTCCAGGTCCGTAAGAGCGACGAAGACCGCCCCAAAGATCAAGGCTACCAGCAGAGCTAGTGTAGGAATAAGCAACGATCTTATCCAGCCAGTGTTGATCCCGGTAATCCTGGCGAAAAGATTCGATGGAGGTTTTTCAGGTGGTGATTTCTCTGGATTTGTAAGGTTAGTATCAGTGGACTCGGTCATTTTGTCCCTCCAAGCATGGCAAGACCAATTTTAGTAGTTGAATCCTTTTTGGGATCAAATTCACCGACTATCTTTCCTCTGTACATGACAAGAATGCGGTCGGAAAGGGCCATAACCTCGTCGAGCTCGGACGAGACGATTAAAACAGCTGCCCCCTTGTCTCTCTGTTCGACGATGCGAGCATGAATATATTCGATCGATCCCACGTCGATCCCCCTTGTTGGCTGCGCTGCGATGACCAATCCGACATCCCGATCAAATTCCCTGGCGACGATCACCTTCTGCTGGTTGCCGCCAGACAGGGATGATACCTGGGTATCCACACTTGGAGTGCGGACATCGTACTCTTTTACCAATCGGGTTGCTGCCTGGCTGGCTATATCCCAATCCATTTGAATTCCCCTTGAGTAGGGTTGAGTGTAATAGCTGTTGAGAACCATGTTCTCGGTCACTGTGAAATCGATGATCAATCCGCTCTCCTGGCGGTTCTCCGGTACATGGGCTACGTTCATCCCATGAATATTACGGGGACTGGCTCCTGTGATATCCTGTCCATGGATTGACATTGTCCCTGCCAGGGATAAGCGTATCCCAGTTATCACTTCGATCAATTCGGTTTGCCCGTTTCCCTGGACACCAGCGATTCCAACTATCTCCCCAGAACACACTTCAAATGAGACTCCGTCAACAGCTGTGTGATCGCGGTCGTCAAGAGCGATGAGGTCATTTATGACGAGAACTGGCTCACCGGGTTCAGCTTGCTTTTTTCTGACTACAAGCTCTACAGGCCTGCCTACCATCAACTCAGCGATCTCTTCTTCAGTGATTTTTTCCGGATCCACATCTGCAACGGATTTACCGTCCCGCATGATTACGATGCGGTCAGCGATTTCAAGAACTTCCTTTAATTTATGACTGATAAAAATGATGCCTTTGCCTGCCTCTTGTAAACCCCGGACTATCTGAAAGAATTCCTCTACTTCCTGGGGAGTCAGCACTGCCGTGGGTTCGTCGAAGACCAGGTAGCGGGCTTCACGGCTGAGCACTTTGATGATCTCAACTCGCTGTTGGATGCCTACCGGCAGGTTTTCGATCAGTGCATCGGGGTCAACCTCAAGTTTATAGCTTTCGGATATGTCCTTGACCATTTTTGAACCCGCTTTCATGTCGAGGAAACCACCGGCTATTGTGGGCTCCATGCCGAGTATGACGTTCTCTGTGACGGTGAAAACTGGAACCAGCATGAAGTGCTGGTGGACCATACCAATCCCGGCAGCGATGGAGTCTGAGGGGGAGGATAATTGTAAATGTTGACCATCGACGAGAACCTCTCCGGCATCCGGTGTGTAAAGGCCATAAAGTATATTCATCAAGGTTGTCTTGCCAGCCCCGTTTTCACCCAGCAAGGCGAGTATCTCACCGAGTTCAACGGAAAGGCTCACATCATCATTGGCAAGAACACCAGGAAAACGTTTTGTTATCCCTCGCAATTCCAATACCAAGGCAGTACCTCCTGCTAGTTTTATTTTTGGAGATCAGGATATACAGCGAGCCCCCACGACTCGCGCGGGGGCTGCAGCTGTATTCATAAGTTTCTTGTCAGTTTATTCGGGTCCGACTGCGTAAACGGCTGCATCAATCTCACCGTCAACGATAGCCTGGAAGACTGCCTGAGTTTCTGCCCAAAGTTCTGCATCAACTTTGTCTTCCCAGCTGTTCAGAGGTGATAGTCCCACAGCACCATTAGCAGCGTTCCCGACGGTGCCTCCACCTAACCAGTTTCCTTCGGCATCAGCCTGGAGTGAACGGGTGACCTGGATGTCAATACCCTTCTCGATGGTGATCAGCCAGAGGTCCTGGTATTGCTCAGGCATGGCGAAGTAGGCATCGGCGTCCACACCGATCAGTGCGGCATCGATGCCGCGGGCGATGATGGCATCACCGCAGGGCAGGTTGATGGCTCCACCAACCGGCAGCATTACGTCTGCGGCTTCATCGAGGATTCCTTCACAGGTGGTGCGGGCCAGAGCCATATCTGTGAAGCTTCCGGTGAACTGGCCGTCTGCCGTTTCCACGCTCCAACCGATCACCTGTACATCGGTTCCCTTCATTTCGTTGTAGTAGGCAACGCCCCGGGCCATGCCATCCATGAAGATGCTCACAGTTGGGTATGGAGCACCACCGTAGGTGCCGATGACGCCGGTTTTGGTCACGCCAGCTGCCAGATAACCAGCAGCAAAGGACGCTTCGTCAGTCTGGTAAACCAGTTCCCGGACGTTGTCCAGTTCGAAACCGCCAGCATCGATGAATGTCCACTTAACGTCCGGATTCGCGGCAGCGTTGATTTTTACTGCTTCCTCGATTGCCCACCCGCTGGTAACAATGTGGGTGGCTCCCTCGTTCAGACAAGCTTCGATGTTCGGTTGGTAATCTTCCATTGCCTGAGATTCCAGGAGGATCGGATCAGCTTGGGCATAACCAGCAGCGACTGCGTCGGTGACGCCTTTCCAACCGAGAGCATTGAAGCTCATGTCGTCAACGCCTGCCAGGTCGGTAATAAAGCAAGCTATGGGCAATTCAGCAACCGGCTCTTCCTCAGTCTCCTCTTCTGGCACAGCTGTATCTTCTACAACCGGCACATCTGTATCCGCAGGTGGCGGAGGTGGTACGTCTGTCGCCGCAGGTTCGTCAGCACCGCAGGCGGTAAGAAACATGGCAGCGACCACCAAAATGGAAAGGATAGTAAAGAGCTTTTTTGTCATGTGATTCCTCCTTAAAAAAATATGAGCTAGTAGAATGTTGGAATAGAAGTCTTCTCCTCTGATGAAGAAATACTTTTTTCCACACAACAGAAGTGTAGCATGAATGAACCCAGACAGCAAGTGTTCAGAGTCGATGGTAATCTTAAACTATCTTTCGCTCTACGGGTTCCAACTGGTGTCAATAAAACCAAATAACCACCGTTTAAAAGGTACTGTGCATATTCGCGCAGAAATATTCGCTAAGAGGTATGCAAAACTACCCTAGATCTGAATCAAACTGCGATTTAGAATGTACTCTCCATAGAGAATCACGTTTTCCCACCCAATAGGGCTGATATGCTTCAATAAACTGATGTCTATTTTGACATCTCGAAGGTTGCATTCTTGCATGACTCGACTAATTTCTTTTGCTTGCCAATAGATGATACAAGCCATAATAAGAGTCAAACAGTTACTTGTGTTACGGTGGGCCTGTAGATCACGAGCCGTGATTTTCCCTGTTTTCCGTATGCGACTTGGCGAGCAAGCGCATTCATTTCTTCGCTTTTTAGCAGTCCCTGCCAGGTTTGCTGTCTGGCCAAAGGATCAGACATGATTCGTAATATATGTTCTGTTTAAAAAACCCGTCCCAGTTCTCGGTTAGCCAGATAAAAATGATTCCTGCCAGTGTATCCAGTCAACCGTTTGAGCGCTGTTAAAGCTGTGGCAGGCCTACTTTCTAAGGAGGCATAAAAATTGTCCCATCTGATCCCACTTATCAGTAATCCAATTGAGAGGAATTAACCTATCCTTGCGGTTAATCAAAGGTATTAATGCGCCATAATCTTTTTCCTGGTCGATGCGGTAGATACGTTGCTTTTGAATGCCCCCGATGCGCGGTGAAAAACGACGACCTGGCATGACAAAAGCAGCAAAATTAATCTCAGTATAACCATGAGTATCCGTGTAATGTTCTTTCAAAGCAAGGTCGCTTTCATTGAATAAAAGACCGTCCAAGAACATAAGGGGCGTCTCATCTCTCCATCTGGCATTGGAAAATTCCTGGCCAGCTTATTTTTTCCCGCATTGGAGGGAACCTGGCACCAAAACTCGACAGCAACCATATTCGCCAGGGGGAAACCAATATCATTCTCTTGCAAAAATAAGGCATCTTTAGGCACATTACAGGTATTGAGCTGCTGAGAGACCTTCAAACAAACTCCAAACAAGATTCTTTCTCGGCTATGTTCAACATTGATTATATAGCGGCATCGCGCCACACCAATTCTTAACCGTTATCCACTATCCCGTATATCTTCTGAGCATTCAATACTTCTGAGTTATTCAGTTTGCTCCGATGACTGGATGAGAGTAGGTTCTTGCTCTAAGTATTTGAAGTATCTTTTTCTCCAGTTTAATATAACAAATATAACTCCAACCCATACAATTGATACGATATATGACAACGTATCACCAACTATGATTGTCCTATATAAATATATGGGAAAAAGAGGAATATAGATAAGCAAAAGAGAATGCCAAGCATATTTCATTTTGCGTTGATAGAAAACGATAAACAAAATTGAAAGAGCAAGACTGTATAAATTTAATAATATGTCGAAAATATAAGATGGAAATAACAGAATAAACCTAAGAAGGATAATAGTAATAAAAACTAATGCGCCAAATAAAAAAGAACGAAGCGGATTCTTCTGAGATACAGGAGACTCATTGTTCTTATTCATATGCCACACTCCTTTCTTTTTGCAAAGCAAATATCCATGTAACTGCTTCAGAATAATTAATTTCAATATAGCAAATATATTGCCTTTATTCAACTCTCTTATCAAGGTTGATAACCAATCCAAACGGGCTGGCTAAATTACAAATAATTATCCACCGTTCCATCTGTCTACAGGGCTCGCTTTCCTGTGGGCTATCTCACAATCTGTTTTCGCGATAGCAAGATATCGTTTAACCATCTCTAATGATGAGTGTCCCAATATCTTCTGAAGAGTGAATATATCCTCATCATTCCGGAGAAACTCTATCGCAAAACATCTTCTGAAATCATGGATTCCAGGTGTCTTTATCTGGGCATCCACTGCCCTTCTCCGAATAATTTGTCTCTAACCAGAATAAGCAAGACGACAACCATCATTTGTAACCCACAAGGGTGAATGGCTAAATACCTCTTTGCGGGATTTTAGATATTCACGAACTTTTCTTCTACAAT
>JAUWEC010000044.1 GCA_030608465.1 Chloroflexota bacterium | reverse complement strand
GGATTTTTTGGAAATCCTGGTTTTTATTTTAATTTTATGGGGAAAGATCATCCACACCCTGTTGAGGGATCACAGCCTGCGCAGCCGGCAGCGGCTGCTTGAGGGGAATCTACTTCTATTGCGAAACCGGACCGGCCATTTTCTTCTACATATTTTACGGTTGCTTTCTGAAGGTATGCCAGGGATTGGTCATCAACGATGACCTGCACGCCATGACTTGAATAAACCTGGTCGCTGTCGCTGACCTTGTCATCCAGGGACATGCCGTACTGGGGACCCCCTCAACCAACGCCTGAGATGAAGATTCTCAGGGAATGTTTGGTTAGATTTTGTTCTTTTATCAAAGACTTAATTGCGATGGCTGCTTCAGGAGTCAAAGAGATATTTTGTGTATTTTCCATTTTTGTCCTATTGATTGAAATTTGTAAACGATGGTAAGGCATTGTAGCAGGATTAAGGGTTATGTCAACAGTGGATGATGGGTAGGTAATTGACCGCTTGGACTGTTTCGGAGTTTCATCGACCGGTTAGAAACCAACTAGTTTAGGTTTTTTTGACGGCTGCCCACCACTTTAATACCCTTAATGCGCGCAAAGTGTTCAATTTGCTGGGTTTTCCGGCCTGTTCGAGATCAAAGAAAACTTTCCCATCAGGTCCCCGGTAAGCTAACCAGCGCTGGTTTTTCTTCTGTTTACTCAACAAAAGCTGAATAGCATCTTCAAACCGCGTATCTCGGTCCGCCTCCGCGGTTTGAAAATAATCCAGTGCCCGCAGGAAGTCATAATACCAGCGGGGAGGAAAAGGAAACCGTGTCATCTGGTCTTTGACAATTTCCCCGGTTCGGTGAGATTGGTAAAGTTTGTGCTGGAGGAGAAATTCGTGGGCTTTAGTCCTGACTTCTGTGATGTCTCTCACTTGGTCTGGATAAGTATCTTGATAGGCCAATAAGCCTTCCAGGGCAGAAATGGTCGTGTGAAATGAACTGTGAGTGGCTCCTTTATAGGATCTGCAATTCCACCCACCATCTGCCATTTGTTGTACCAACAAGTGATCAGCCAGCCTGTGAATCCGTTCATCCGGATAGGAATAATATGCCAGGATAGAAAGAATCATGCCGGTAATACAGGTTTCACTGTATTTGGAGCTTACAGAGAAATTTATCCCACCATCTGGCTCATAAAATCCACCTTCAATCAACTGTTTACAGCCTTTCTGAGCTTCTTGATTCTCGGGCGGCAATCCAAGACGTCTCAACGCAAGAAGGGTATAGGTAGTAGAGATCCATTTGGGTGAATACAATCCTGCTCCCCATGTTCCCGCAGCATCTTGGTGGGATAACAATCTTTTTCCCCAGCCTTCTTCAGGGATTTTATTTCTCTCTTTTCGATAAATCGCTGGGTCTTCATCTAGAAGGTCGCGTAGTACCTGCCAGCGAATACAGGGATCACTGGATAGCAGCCATTCTAGAGTGTCTTTTTTAATTTTCATCTTAATTTTTCCGATCCTGATTATTGTCGCCAGATTTTTAAGATCAAAGATAATTAACCGTCATTAATTTTGGATATTCATGATAATGATTAGAACTTTGTAATAAATTGTAATGCAGAATATACACGATTTATGGGAATGATATAATCCTCCAGGTATTCCAGGTAACTATAAGGACTGTGATCTGATATGGAAGCGAGAATAGAGAAAAGGGTGTTATTAGCTGTTCTTGCTCATCCGGACGATGAATCTTTCGGAATGGGTGGAACCTTAGCGAAATACGCTGTTGATGGAACAAGTGTACATCTCATCTGTGCTACGCGCGGAGAAGCAGGAGAAGTGGATCCGGAATTCCTGGAAGGACAGTCGTCCATTGCTCATCTGAGGGAGATGGAATTACGCTGTGCGATAGAGAAACTTGGCCTAAGAGAAGTTCATTTATTGAACTATCGCGATTCTGGCATGTCTGGCAGTGCCGATAATAAACATCCTGAAGCGTTGATAAACGCGCCACTTGACCAGGTAGCAAAGGAAATTACAGAGTACATCCGGCGAATTAAACCGCAGGTTATTTTGACTTTTGATCCAATTGGGGGATATTGTCACCCTGACCATATTTTTATCCATCAAGCCGCGACAAAAGCGTTTTATTTGGCTGGAGACCCTGCTTTTAAGAGTTCTTTCCCATCGTATAAACCTGAAAAATTGTATTACCATACCATACCTCGTCATTTTGTTCGGTTCAATGTGCGTCTCTTGCGTTTGTTAGGCAAAGATCCCAGCAAATATGGGAAGAATAAAGATATTGACTTGACTCAAATAGCTGGGCAAGATTTTCCGATTCACACGCGGATAAATTATAAATCTGTCAAAACCAAAAAGGAGGCTGCTGGCGCCTGTCATGCCAGTCAGGGTGGTGCTGGTTTAACCAGAGGTGTTATCCGCTGGTTATTATGGTTGATGAGGGCTAAACCAGAAGATCAGTTTATGCAAGCTTATCCAGAGCCGGATTCTGGAATAATTAACACCAATCTATTTGCTGAAATTAACTAGTTCAAACTCTCCAATAAAATAACCAGACCCTCGGGATATGTTAATGAGGGTCTGGTTATTTTTAATCTAAAAGGATTTTGTTTTTTTTACTGAGTTAATTAATTTTCTTCCTTGTATCAGGTTATGAATGGATCTCAAGGGAGATAGGTGATATTCAACAGTGGATCAGGCCACTGCATCATGCATGCGAATCCCGAGCCAGCATCATCACCCTCAAGCTCCATGCGAAATTGAAAATGGCCTGCTCCTTCAGAGCTAACAAAAGTTTGCAGAATGGAGGTGATTGAAATCGGACCAGAGATCCCCAAACCTGAAGGAACTTCAAAAATACTTGCAGAAGGGATTTCATTAAAATCGGATGGATAACTTGGCATAGCTCCGTAGTTTATCTGGCCGGCTTTAAGTGGATGCAAAAATCCAAAACAGCTAAAGCCAGAATAGTCACTCACGTCAAGAGTCGCAGATTGAATTGTTGAGCCGGAGGACAATCCTGGAAGGCTGCTTAAATCGAAATCGAGAAAAGCTCTGATAGCATCGCCATTGACCGCGATTCCCAATTTGGTGAGACCGTCCATTCCGCCCACACTCATTGATTTGCTGCGGCTGGCATCCCGGTGCAAAGTTACAGATTGTGGTTCTGGCGTTTCTGTCGGTATTGAGACTACGATTTCAACCCAGAACAAACCGCTGGTACTGTTTTCAATGCCAAAAATCACATCGGAAGGATCTCTTAACTGCCAGTTTCCTCGGAATGTGCCGGCAGTAGCTGGTGCAGTCAGGTCAACAGATATATCTACATTTTGCCCCGGGTTGACAGTTCCTGATGTAAGTTGAACTGAAGCAGGAGCGTCCATCGCATCACCGCCCGAAAACACAATATCGTACCCGGATGTCCAGGCACAAGATCCAACATTTTTTAGCCGCCAGGTTTTTGTAAATGTTTCCCCGGGTCCAAATATTGTGCCATCTGGGATAGAAACATCCGATACAAATCTCGCTAAATTGCAGGGAATCGGTGTATCCGAGGGGGTTGGGGTATCCGGTTCAGGTGTATCTGAAGGATCTGGAGTTTCAGTGACCTCTGAAGTTGGATCAGGTGTGTCGGTAATGTCAGCAGAGTCTGTGTCGGTGGTGTCAGCAGAGTCTGTGTCGCTAGGTGGAGGTGAATCTCCTGATTCGGCAGCAACAGTTTCAGCTACTGACGTGTCTATAAGCGCAGTTTTTTCTGCCGGAGACACAGTATCCTGCGGCATATTGCAAGAGCTTATGATCAGGGAAAGCAGGAGTAGGAAAATCAAGATGATTTTATTTTTGATTCGCAAGATAGCACCTCCCTCAGGGGATGATTGAACGATCAAGTATTGTTGCCCCTTGAGAATAATAGTCGGGGCTATTTTTCTATTGTAGTCTTCTTTTGAGTACCTAGCAATAGGCTGTCATTGTATATCTTCTTATAAAAAAAATCCTGAGAAACAGAATTAATGATCGCGAGTAATAATTCGAAGGAAAACAAACTTCACGTTATTCAAGTGATCTATCGCCGATTATTTTCAGGAATTTCGGTCAGGAACAAGATAGATGCCGGGTATGCTGACAAGCGTTGTAATACCCTTGATGATCATATTGCTGAAAAAAATTGAGATCACAATGGAGGTAGGAAATAATTTCCAAAATGCCAGAAAACTAAACAGGAAACTGTCTATGGGAATACTGAATAAATTACTGAATAAGACCCGGACCCATTGGTACTTTTTGGTTACTTTTTCAACCCAGAATCTATATCCTTCGGTGTCGATCAGCTCAGATACCACTTCGGCGATAATTGAGGCAGCGACAATGCGCCAGATCGGAGAAAGCACCATTCCGAACTCTTCCTGAGGACCGATAGTTAAATCCGGAGGCAGCAGCGATACGACTCTGAAAAATAGGGCCATGATGATATTGATTCCTGCTGCAGCGAAAATTAGAATTCGGGCTGCTTTGATTCCGGCAACTTTGTGGACCATGTCCCTTAACGTAAACGTCAGCGGATAAATAAATGTTCCGGCATCGATAGAATAACCTGCAATCATCACGATACGTAGGCTTGCAATATCGGACATCATTTGAGCAGCAACATACAGTACCGATACCAGAATTGCAGCTGTCAACAGATCACGTTTTTGTTCTTTTACCATGAGATATAAGCAGTTTTTTCGGTTGTGGTTTGAGATTCAATAAAACTAAGATTTGATATTGTTTAATGCTTGCTGGATATGGACTGCATTTTTGTTAAGTTCATCCCGGGTCGGAAGTTCAGCATATCGGGGGCTGAAGTCAAAACCAAATCCATCTCCCTTATAACGAGGAATGATATGCAAATGAAAATGGGGGATTTCCTGCATTGCTACTTTGCCATCTGCTAGAAACAAGTTGATTCCTTCACAATGGATTCCGCTGTTCCGCACTGCTTGGGCTAACTTCTGCGAAATGCCAAAGATGTGTTTTACCGTCTTAGTCGGCAGATCGTTGAAATCAGAATAGTGCTCATTTGGGATAACCAGCATGTGACCTGGAGTAAAGGGTTGGATATTCATTATTCCGGTGCAGATCTCATCCTCATATACCACTGTGGCCGGCAATTCACCAGCCAAAATTTTACAAAAAGGGCAATTATCCACCTCGGTCTCCTTTCTTTCCCTCACTATTTCCTCAATGCTGGTTCAGATCTTTATCATATCAGGTTCAACTTCAGAGAATTGATTTACTGGTTTTTATCAGCTTTATTTACTGCGGATGTAATTTCTCTGGTAATAATTAGCCTTTTTACTGTATCAATCTCCGGACCCCATAATGCATCCCCAGCCTGATAGGGAACGGAAGCTCTGATACATTGGAAAGCCGCATTGGTTCCAATTCCGAGTTTGGTATGAGGAATCTCGCGGATCCGGATATCAAGAGCACGGGCGGCTGTATAGAGCTCAATTGCCAACACATGGGCTGTGTTGTTTATTATCTGGCGCGTGTGTCTGGCAGCGGTCATAGAATTTGCATTATGATCCTCTTGCGCAGCTGATGTAGGGAGAGAATTGGTGGAATCTGGTGTTGCCAGGGATCGATTTTCCAGAACCAGCGAAGCAGCAGTATATTGAGGCATCATCATGCCCGAGTTCAAACCAGCATCCTGATGTTGATCAACCAGCATAGAGGGAAGGTTTTCGTTTAACCTGCCATCTGTCAAGCGGAACACACGGCGTTCGGCAATTCCGGCTATTTCTGTCAGGGCTATTCCCAAATAATCCATGACGAGTCCAACAGGTTCGCCGTGGAAATTTCCTCCTGATATTGCTTCTCCTTCGTCAAATAATAGTGGGTTATCAGTCGCCGCGTTGATTTCACGGTTGATAACTCCGGAAGCAAAGGTCAGTATTTCCTGCACAGGACCTTGAACCTGAGGGCTGCAACGCAGCGAATATGCATCCTGAATCTTATTGGTAGAATCCAACAGGGTGCTGCCCCTGGTAAGCTCGAGTATCCTTTCTGCAACGGCTATTTGGCCCGGATGTTGGCGGGATTCGTGGATGCGGGGATCAAAAGCGCTGGAAATACCCAGTAACGCTTCCAAACTCATTGACAGACTAATTTCTGCAACGGAGAGTAGATTTTCTGCATCACAGCAGGCAAGGGCGGCAATGGCTGCGGAAAAAGTTGCTCCATTATTTAAGGCGATTCCTTCTTTTGCCTCTAGAATTATTCGCGGTATGCCGGCTTTGTTCATAGCCTCTTTACCGCTCATTTGTTTGCCCCTGTATTGCGCGAAACCGGATAGCTCATCGAGATCTTCTTCATCAGTTGATAGAACCAACGCGAGGTGTGATAGAGGAGCAAGATCTCCTGACGATCCGAGCGATCCCTGGGAAGGGATGACTGGATGGATACCGCGGTTTAACATCTCCAACAGGGTTTCAACCAGCAGTGGGCGCACTCCGGAAAATCCTTTTGCCAGCGTGTTTGCTCGGATCAGGATGGCTGCTCGTACGACCTCACTGGGTAAAGGGTCTCCTGTCCCTACTGAGTGACTGAGGATCATATTCCGGTTTAGCAACCTGGTTTCATGGCTGGAAATCTGCCGGTCTGCAAAGATCCCAAAGCCTGTATTTATTCCATAAACAGGTTTTCCCCGGTTGATGATATCTTCGACCCATTCACGGGATTGATGGATTTTATCCGTAGCTTCCCGGGAAAGAGATATTTTTTCACCCTCGGTCGCTACCCGCCTTATCTCTTGAAGTGAAAGTGATTTTCCGTCAATAAGAATCATAAAAAGTGGACCTCAGAATTAGGGTTGCTTAGGAAGCGTTTTCACCAGGGAATGGATATCTCACATGCATGTTTTGGATCTTTGTCTATATATTTATACATCGTCACATTCGTGAATGGTTCACCGAGAATATTGTCATGAATTGCCCAGGACCGCAGTCGAATTTTACCAGCTGCACCTGGATGCCGGAAAGGGGTGCTTTTATCCAGGAGTGGAATAAGTTTACCATTTGGGGCAAATCCTTGTTCAATCCTGGTCATTAATCTTTTACCTGATTGGTATAAAAAGCCATATTTCTCAAATATGAGCGCTACATGATAATATAGCGGCTCGACAAAAAATAGATCATGTCCCATGCTGGCAGCAAAACATTCAAATTCCAGCAAAGATTCTGTAAATAAATGAGGTCCCCGGTAAATCTGCCCCGGGGCAAGTCCTGCCTGAAATGCCTTTTCTTCTGCAATCAGATTTCGATGGTTGATACCGAAACTGGTTTTCGATCCGTCGGGAAGACGGTCCACATTATAACGTGTTGAGTTCACGTCATTCATGCCGTATAAAAGAATATGTAATTGTCCATGAATTGTGTCTGTGATATGACCAAACAAAATTGGATCTTGTGCCTCCGCAGAATGATAAAGAGCGATCTCTACATCCGAAGATCCGGAAGGGCAGTGAAGCTGAATAAGGTCTCTGCCTTGAGAGTCCCGTAAATCTTCCCTGACATTAAACATTTCCAGTAATTCCGGAGGAACAATATTTTGATAGATGTCCCTTTTTTTATCGGCTGGAAGCTGGTTTAATCCGGCGATGGTTGATGGAAGACCCATTATATTTTTAGCCCAATTAAGGGGAATGAGCATTGGTTTATAAACCAAGCTGTCTGCGATCGCGTTCTGCTTCGCGTTGTGCATCTCGTTCAGCAATTTTTTTCCGTTTATCTCTCAGCTTTTTACCTTTCGCAACCGCGATTTCTACTTTCGCTACTCCGTGGACCAAATAGACCCTTAATGGCACGATTGTATGACCTTTAATTCTTACTTTATCCCAAAGGTCAAGTATTTCCTTTTTGTGCAAGAGGAGTTTCCGGCGCCTTTTGGGATTGTGATTATACAAACTTGCCTGCTCATAGGGATGAATATAGGAATCTATCAGCCAAGCTTCTTCGCCATCTACCTGGACATAAGCCTGATCAATACTGATCTGATGATTGCGGATAGACTTGATTTCTGAACCTTGCAGGACAATACCAGCTTCGTAGGTATCCAGAATATGGTAATTAAAATATGCTTTTTTGTTCTTAGTAAATGTCTTCACACTCATGAGTAGAATTTTAGCACAGATTGGATTTCAACTCAGAGTTTAGTCAATTTCTATCCTTGTCCCGTGTCCGGTATTATGCCAATCACAGTGGTTTTTATAGGGAGAATCATAGGCAGGGTTCACCCAGCGGAAAATCCATTTTGCGTCATAATTTCTCATATTTACGCAGCCATGGCTCATTTTATTTCCGAAATTATTATGCCAATAGGTACCATGGAAAGCAACGCCGGTATCGTAGATAAAGAATGTTGTCCAGGGAACTCCGGGGAGAGTATAGCTTCCAGGAGCGCCGGTTGCGACCACACCACCCATATGCTTGGAAGGGTATTTTGAGGTGACAAAAAAGGTACCTCGAGGTGTCGCTGTTGCATTAGGATGTTTTAAGGACACTTCTTTATAACCAAGCCCGGAGGATATTTTTGTGTTAAAGACAAGTTTGTCTCCCTCAAAAGCGGAGAGAGTTTGATCTTTGAGAGAGATCTTGATGTGCTTCTGTTCCGGGGGAACGTGGATACTGGTTGCAAGATATTCAACATCTTGAACGGGACGGAGATGTTCTTGGCGAACGTGGTAGACAAGAGATTTGGAAAGTTGTGAAGTGAGTTCATACCAATCTTTCCCGTCAGGTCCCTTTTTAATCCCGGTCAGCCAATGGGTGGTTTCATAGTACAATCTGTACTTCTTTTTCCATCCCGCATAATCACTAAAGGTTAACGCTTCTGTGTACGGCACGGTAATCTCCGCCAGTCTGCCACAATCTGTTATGGAAAGAATTGGCTGATTCAAGCGGTATTTTGTTCGTTGGACGTACACTCCGGGTAAATATCCACCCCACACCCGATACCACAGCTGAGGAGCAGTATCCTCAGATATTATCACCTGCTCGTAATAGAGATGCAGCAATTCATCAAAGACCGTTTCGCGCACGATCTCGCTGTCATAACTGGGTTCTTGAAAAACCGGAGTGATTTTATTATCAGAAGCGATCCTGCCGATTAAACCTTGAATCCGCCTGGTTTGTTTTGTTTGGAAACCAGGGGAAAACCCTGCGCCAAGTAACCCCAGCAGGGAGATTCTAAGAAAATTCTTGCGAGAGATGGTAGTCAAATCAAACCCTCCAATGAAAATTCTATCGAAGTTAATAGATTATTTCAAGCCATGTAATTTATTTAAGGAGAAAGAGTTGTCTGTAATTGCCTGAAGTTGAGTTGATATCGGTATAATATGGATAGAACCGAGAGGGTATATGGTTTTTCAGCCAAACTATCAAGATTTATTGATATCAGGTGACCTGGAAAAGAGAGCCGCTGATTTTCAACGCCGATTAAAAGCTTGTGATCTCTGTCCCAGGAATTGTGGTGTAAATCGAATAGAGGGAGAAACTGGTGTCTGTGGTGTGGGTAATCAGGTCTGGGTTAATTCATATGGACCTCATTTTGGTGAAGAAGATCCACTACGGGGATGGCAGGGATCCGGAACCATATTTTTCAGTGGTTGCAATCTAAATTGTTTATATTGTCAAAACGCTGATATCAGCCAGAAACTCAGTGGATCTGAGATCACTACAGAAGTTCTAGCAGATATAATGCTGGAGTTGGAGAGCAGGGGATCTCATAATATTAATCTAGTTTCTCCCACGCATGTCGCTGCTCAAATTACCCAGGCAATTTATATCGCTGCTCAACGCGGATTACACCTTCCGATTGTGTATAACACCGGGGGATATGATTCCATTCAAACCTTAATAATGCTGGATGGAATCATTGATATCTATATGCCAGATATGAAGTACAGCCAGCCAGAAATTAGTGAGAGATTGTCCGGCGTATCTGACTATCCATCTGTAAATCAACTTGCAGTCAAGGAGATGTTCCGGCAGGTAGGAGATCTGGTACTTTCGCCCCCTGGAATTGCTAAACGGGGACTGCTTATTCGCCATTTGGTATTACCGGGCAACTTGGCAGGGTCTAAGACAATTTTGAAGTTCCTCGCCAGTGAGATTTCACAGAATACTTATCTGAATATAATGGATCAATACCGACCAGCCTATTTAGCAGAAAGACACAGCGAAATAAATCGCAGAATCACTTTGGACGAGTACCAGGTAGTAGTTGAAGAGGCGCTGAGATTGGGTTTAAAACGGTTGGATAAACCCTAAATTCTATCCGTGTCATCCAGTGACTGAGAGGTTGGACAATATCAGGTTAAATAGCGGTCAAAATCCATCCTAATGTTATAATACGACCAACAAAAAAAGGTTTAAGAAAAGTCCCAACTAATCAAGTTATTTCAAGGTGAAATACCCCGTGTTTGGAGGTTCACTATGTCAGGACACTCAAAATGGTCAACCATAAAACATAAAAAAGCCCAGACGGACGCCCGCCGCGGTGCAGCTTATACAAAACTTGCCAAGGAAATTCAAATCGCTTCCAGGGAGGGTGGTGGTGACCCGGATGTCAATTTTGGGTTGCGTTTAGCTATTGATCGAGCGAGAGACGCCAATATGCCTAGTTCGAATATTGACCGGGCGATAAAGCGCGGAACAGGGGAAGATCGAGATGCGGCCAGTATGGAAAAAATTCACTATGAGGGTTATGCGCCCCATGGTGTGGCAGTGATCATGAATTGCATTACTGACAACAGAAATCGAACCGTGGCAGATATCAGACATGTGCTGTCAAAACACGGAGGCAGCATGGGGCAAGAAGGGTCTGTTTCCTGGCAATTTACGAGGAAATCCTATTTTAATATCCCCTGCGGCAACCATACCCTTGACGATTTATTTGAGATAGCAATTGAGACAGGGGCTGATGATGTAGTTGAGGAAGATGAATATTTTGAGATTATTGGTCCTGTCGAAATATTTAAAAAGATTCATAATCGCTTAAAAGAAGCGGATATTACCCCGGAAGGCTCTGGTCTAAGAATGGACCCAAACCAGGAAGTAGAGTTGAACCTGGAAGATACCTTGCAGGTTATGAAGACTATTGATATCCTGGAAGAGCTGGATGATGTCCAGGAAGTTTATTCAAACCTGAAAATTACCGATGAAGCTCTGGAAGGAATAGTGTAGTTGATTGTTAAATCGAGGGTTGTGATTGGGATTGATCCCGGATTTGCCATCACCGGATACGGTCTTGTTCGGGAGCAGGAGAATGGAGACCTGGAGTGGATTTCGCACGGAGTGGTGACAACACCGAGTGATTGGGATGAACCCAAGCGTTTACTTGAGCTTTACCAGAACTTATGCGAGATTCTTAATACCTATAAGCCTGACTGCTGTGCTGTGGAAAAGCTGTTTTTTCAGAAAAATGTCAAAACAGCGATCAGCGTTGGGCAGGGAAGGGGCGCTGCTTTGATCGCTGCTGCAGCTTCTGAATTGCCGGTTGGTGAATATACACCTTTAGAGGTTAAACAGGCGATTGTGGGGTATGGGAATGCCGATAAACAACAAGTCCAGCAGATGGTAAAAATACTCCTGGGTTTGAGTGAAATTCCTCAACCCGATGACGCTGCTGATGCATTGGCGGTTGCAATTTGTCACCTGCATTCAACCAGAAGAAATCACATATCAAATTATGATTAATCAAGACATTTTTCTTCGTTTTGGGGCTGCCTTACTAATCGGTGTATTGATTGGTATGCAGCGGGAATACGCTTACAGTTCAAGCAAAGAGGGAGGGTTATTTGCCGGGGCAAGAACTTTTGCCTTGATGAGCTTGTTTGGAGCATTAGCGGCTCTACTGGCAGATCTTTTTTTTACACCCTGGGTGTTCATTGGACTAATTGTTCTCCTTGGTGTTATGGTCATTGTGGCATATTTTATTTCGGCAACTAAGCGGGATGAAATAGGATTGACTACCGAAGTGGCAGCCCTGATCACTATGCTGATTGGAGGAATCTGTTATTTACATTCTGTGGAGATTGCAGCTGCGCTTGGCGTTGTAACAACAGTTCTTCTGGCTGCGAAATGGGAACTCCGTCAATTTGTGAAAGTGATTACACAAGAAGATATTTTGCCACGCTGCAATTTGCAGTAATTACCGCAATTGTCCTGCCCATATTACCCAATCGAACATTTGGTCCCCCTCCGCTGGATGTGTTAAATCCCTACCAGGTCTGGAAAATGGTGGTTTTTATTTCAGGGATTAACTTCCTAGGATATATCCTGGTCAAAGTGGCTGGTCCCAAAAAAGGAATTGGTATCAGCGGCTTATTGGGAGGTCTGGCTTCCAGCACAGCAACCACGCTGAGTTTTTCACAACGTAGCCATACTCAGGATGGGCTTGATAAACCTTTTGCAGTGGCAATCATTGCAGCGTGGGTGATTATGTTTCTCCGGGTGATTGTCGAGGTTGCAGTTGTGAATAATCGTCTCCTACCTTATATCTGGCCGGCGATGGCGGCGATGGGATTATCAGGTTTATTTTATGCTTTGTACCTATACTTTTCACAGACTGCAATTAACGAGGAAGAGTTAAATCTTTCAAATCCGTTCGAACTTGGACCGGCAATTAAGTTTGGACTGATTTATGCGCTGATCCTTTTGGTAACCAAGGCTGCTGAAGTGTATATTGGCGAAAAAGGATTGTATTTGACCAGTTTCTTAGCCGGCTTGGCGGATGTAGACGCAATCACACTCTCTATTGCCGATCTGACAAAAGCAGGGCGGGGTGTAGCGTTATCTACAGGGAAAATTGCGATAATTTTGGCTGCAATTTCAAATACAGCTGCGAAAGGAGTTCTGGTATTTTCACTTGGCTCCCGATCACTGCGCAGATATATCTGGCCGGCTATGATTATCATGCTGACAATTGGTTTGGTTTTTGTGTTTTTAATCTGAGAATAAATATGATAGCCAGCATTCAAGGAAAAGTACTCTTATTAGGGGAAGATAACCTGGTAATTGATGTAGGTGGAATCGGTTACCTCGTATATGTCCCTAAAATTCTTCCAGCTACTTTGCGCCGGGGCGAGAAAGTTTCCTTGCTCACCCACCTGATTGTCAGGGAAGATTCCCTAACCCTCTTTGGTTTTCAAGACCAGGAAGAGGTTTTTCTATTTCAACAGTTGATCAAAGTAAATGGGGTGGGTCCCAGGTTGGCTCTGGAAACACTGTCCACTCATTCGCCAGATGTGATCAAGCGGGCCGTTCTGAATAAACAGGAAGAAATTTTCTCTCAGGTATCAGGGATTGGGAAAAAGACTGCTCAAAAGATATTATTATCATTGGAAGATCGGATTCCATTCGAGGATGATTTTGTTTTCTCACCTGAAACTGCAGGAATTAACGCCGAAGTACGGGAGGCATTAACGACTCTGGGGTACAGCGTTTTGGAAGCCCAAGCAGCCCTGCAGACCATTCCTGATGATGCGCCGCTGGATATTGAAATACGACTGACTATCGCCTTGCGGCATTTCAGTTAAGGGGTATATCTGCTAGACAATCTGCCCACTATCAGTTATCATTTCAAGGGTTGAATAAAGGCTAATTTATATTGAAATAAACAGTTCTTTCGGAATAAATTTTCTGATTTGAATTCAGGGTTTTACTCTAATGCTGGATCATCCGGGCAGTGGGAATAGCAACTCTGATTGTAGCGTTGTAGCTATTATCGTTATTTTTCTGCATCATTAACAATATCGGAGGTATCGTGACCGAGTCTATAAATCAAATTACAGCTGAATTTAAAAAATTCATTGACGAATTTGAACCTCAAGCAGGTGTACAGAGTATAGGCACAGTGCTGGAAGCGGGGGATGGGATTGCCAGAGTTAACGGACTATCTGATGTTCAAGCCCAGGAGCTGGTCCAATTTGAAAACGGCGTCTTTGGGACCGCGTTTAACCTTGAAAAAGATAACATAGGTGTCATCATCATGGGGGAATATGATGAGATTGTTGAAGGCATGGAAGTCCGGTCGACCAACAGGATCATTTCTGTTCCTGTCGGAGATGGCTTGATTGGACGGGTTGTAAATGCGATTGGACAACCAATTGATGGAAAAGGACCCATTCATCACACTGGCTACCGTCCTATCGAAAGGATTGCGCCCGGTGTTATTGATAGGAAAGATGTGGATCAGCCTATCCAAACAGGGATAAAAGCAATTGACTCAATGATCCCCATCGGCCGCGGTCAACGAGAGTTAATTATTGGAGACCGGCAAACGGGAAAAACCGCCATTGCCCTGGATGCCATCATTAACCAAAAGGGTAAAGATGTCATTTGTATTTATGTTGCAGTAGGCCAGAAAAAAGCTGGTGTTGCCAGAACTGTAGCAACTCTGGAAGAATATGGCGCTATGGATCACACCATCGTTGTTTCCGCGTCTGCAGAAGAACCCAGCGCCCTCCAATATATTGCTCCCTATGCCGGATGTGCAATGGGGGAAGAGTTTATGGAAACCGGCCGCGACGCGCTGATCGTTTATGATGATCTATCAAAACATGCCTGGTCGTACCGAGAACTCTCCTTGCTGCTCAGGCGTCCGCCTGGACGCGAAGCCTATCCGGGCGACTTATTTTATCTCCACTCTCGACTGCTGGAAAGAGCTGCCCGCCTGGCGGATCAATTTATCATTGTTCCAGGTGATTTTAAGGAAGAACAGGCGGCTGTTGAGGACTCGGTTAACAAAAGAGTATATAGCGGACCGTTAGCTAAAGCGGATGCGGAAAAGGACCTGGAATCTAAATCCTCAACAAAAGTGGTAAAAGTGAAAGGTACAGGAGGTTCATTAACTGCACTTCCAATCATTGAGACTCTGCTGGGTGATGTATCTGCTTATGTACCCACTAATGTAATCTCAATTACAGATGGACAGATCTATCTGGAAAATGACCTTTTTTATTCTGGAATTCGCCCGGCAATTAATGCGGGAATATCGGTATCCCGGGTTGGTGGTGATGCTCAAGTAAAAGCCATGAAACAGGTAGCTGGCCAACTGAGGTTGGAGATGGCTGCCTTCCGGGAGCTGGCAGCTTTCGCTCAATTTGGCTCTGACCTGGATAAAGCCACCCAGGCGAGATTGGATCGAGGTCGCCGATTGAGAGAAATCTTAAAACAGCCTCAATTTTCTCCTGTGCCGGTTGCAAATCAGATTATAGTGATCTACGCCACCACACATGGTTATGCGGATGAAATTAGTCTGGACAAGATGGCTGAATGGGAAAAGGAACTGGTTCGTTTTATAGAATCAAGTCATCAGGACCTGATCACAGCATTGTTAACTGAAAAAGAGCTGACAGAGAAAATAGAAAAACAACTCGTAGCAGCTTTGGAGTCGTTTTCATAAGGCCTGAAAATTTAAGTTTATTTTGATATATCCTGCAGGCAGTAAACCAAATGACAAATGCTAGAGAAGTCAAACAACGAATAAAAAGCGTCAAGAATATTTCTCAAGTGACCCGCGCTCTTCAAGCTGTCAGCGCAAGCAAGGTCCGTAAAGCCATAGACCAATTAGAGGATACCCGGCCGTACTCTGTTAAGGCTTGGCAGGTTCTCCAGCATATTGCCAAACAGCCAGATCGATCGACTTTGCATCCCATGTTGGTAGAGCATTCCCCAGTTAAACGCATTATTGCAATTGTAATCAGCGGCGATAGAGGTTTAGCTGGAGCATATAATTCCAATTTGATACGGACGGTGGAGATCTGGTCTCAATCAATCGAGGTCCCGGTGAAGTATATTACCGTAGGGAAAAGAGGGCGGGATCTGCTGCTTCGGAGGGGAAAGGAAATCATGGCGGAGTTCAGCAACTTACCCGCAGAGCCGTCGTATAACGATATTTCACCAGTGGGGAGAATAGCAGTCGACACATTCCTGAGGGATGAGGTCGAGGAAGTTTATTTGATTTACACCCGATTCATCAACCGAATGAATCACCAGCCGGTAGTGAAAAAGCTGCTGCCTCTGGAAACTGAGGTAGATGAAAGGGTAAAGATTTTTAATGAGACTGAACCATTGGTTGGCGGATATATATTTGAACCGGACCAAAAATCGATCCTTGAAGAGATAATCCCGCGTTTTACTATCCTGCAGGTATTTCATGCTGTGATTGAATCCCTGGCAAGTGAGCATTCAGCCCGGATGGTAGCGATGAAGAATGCTACTGATAATGCAACTGCCCTGGCAGAAGCATTGCAATTGGAATACAACAAAGCCCGCCAGCAGGCTATCACAAATGAAATGCTGGATATTGTCGGGGGAGCAGAAGCAATCTCCGAATGATAGGAGATAAAAACCTGGTGTACTCGGATTTAGAAATTAGCTGAAAGATATTAATTTTTGGAGGGTGTAATGGCAGAAGGGACCGGACGGATCATCGAGATCAAAGGCGGAGTGATTGACGCCGAATTCCCGGTAAAAGATCTACCGAATATTTATGAGGCGTTAATCGTAAAAATCGAAGACGGAGAAGATCTGGTCTTGGAAGTTGAAAATCACCTCGGGTCAGGAGAAGTCCGTTGTGTTGCCATGGGTCCAACTCCTGGTCTTCGTCGAGGGATGGCTGTATCGACGACTGGTGCGCCAATACAGGTACCGGTAGGGGAGAAAGTTTTAGGTCGGGTATTAAATGTATTGGGCCAACCGATCGATGGAAAGGGAAAATTAAAAGCGGAAGAGTATTATCCCATTCACCGCGCGGCCCCGCGATTTGAAGAGCAATCCACAGATGTTGAGGTTTTTGAAACCGGGATCAAATCCATTGACCTGGTTGCCCCTTTTACAAAAGGCGGAAAGACCGGTGTGT
>JAUWEC010000264.1 GCA_030608465.1 Chloroflexota bacterium | reverse complement strand
AATTATTTCCTCAAAAGGTGGAATCGGAATTTCAACGCTGGCAACCAACTTAGCAATAGAGATTCGCAAACAATCAGAAAAACCCACCATCCTGTCTGATTTCAGACCTGGCCAGGGCACAATCAGTATGGATCTGGATGTCCAGAATACAAGCGGGATAATCAAAATGATCGAGGAAGATTCGGAAATTGACATACCGTCCGAAATTGCAAATTCTTTGCTGGAACATAAGTCAGGTATCAAGACTCTACTATCGTCCCACCACCCATCTGACTCAAAATACATCACGCGGGCAGAAAAGTTCCTTCAGATCGCACAAGAATTACGACACCATGCCGACTATATAATTATTGATTTGGGTCCTTCGTTATCCCCAATAGCCTCCAGAGTCCTTCCGGAATGTGATAAAATCCTGATCTGCCTTGAACCATCTCCTGGTAATATTACCCAAACCAGAATGCTAATACAGGACCTGATCAACAACGGTATAGGAGAAGGTCGATTCACTATTATATTGATCAACAGGCAGCGTTCCGGAGTACAGCTCAGTTGGGAACAGGCAGAGAATCAATTGGAAAGAAAGATTGATCAAATCTTCACCCCGGTACCGGAATTGGCATATCAGGCCGCGGCAACCAACTCACCGATTGTGCAGCGTGCAGAGGACAGCTTGACAGCAGATCAATTCCGCGAGTTAACTCAATCTATCCTAGAATAAAAAGCATGGTGCTTCCCTCCGCAGAGAAGATAAATCAAATTGACCTTGCCTCCCAATTGATATTTGATGCCAAATATTGTGTTGCTTTAACTGGCGCAGGCATATCTACTCCGTCCGGTATACCGGATTTCCGTTCCCCTGGAAGCGGAATCTGGACACGTTATTCACCAATGGAGGTAGCATCCCTAAGCGCTTTCAGGTCTAACCCTGACCGCTTTTTTAACTGGCTTCGTCCCTTTATCAAGAATTTATTCCAAGCAGCTCCTAATCCCGCACATTTATCTCTTGCGAAACTGGAAGAACAAAACTACCTTCAATCCATCATCACCCAGAATATTGATTCATTGCATCAGAGGGCAGGCTCAAATAGTGTAATTGAAGTGCACGGAACATATCAAACTCTCAGCTGCCTTGGCTGTTTCCAACAAATTGAAGCAACCGTTGAATTGATAAATACACTTCTGGATAACTCTGACATCCCTGCCTGTCCCGAATGCGGCAACCTCTTAAAACCGGATATTATTCTCTACGAAGAACAACTCCCAGCTGAAAAATGGAAGCAAGCCAGGGAAGAAATCTCAAAATGTGACCTGCTGTTGATCCTGGGGTCTTCGTTAACAGTCACTCCGGTTTGTGATCTTCCCTATTCAGCTCTTGGATCCGGAGCAAAGCTGATAATTATCAACCGCACCTGTACTCACCTGGACGACCTGGCAGAGGTTTCCATTCAAGGGGATCTGGAAGAGTTGGTGCCGATCATAGAAAACAAGGTTCTAGATGAAAAAAAATAAAGCCCATTCCACTCTTCTGATTAGATACCAAAAACTAATTAATATTTCCTGTGACTTGGCTTCGGAGCTAGACCTGAATATTCTGCTTTCCAAAATTGTCCGGGCTGCCTGCGAAGTTACAGATGCAAAAGAAGCTTCTATACTGATGTATGATCCGAACAAGAAGACCTTATATTTTCAGGCAGCGACCAATTTAGATTCCCATCTTAAAAAAGGTACGGCGGTACCCCTGGATGAAAGTATCGCAGGATGGATCGTTAATCATCAAAAACCACTAATTGTTGATAATCCCCAAAAGGATAAAAGGCATTTTAATTACATAGGTAAAATAACCAACATTGAATGCAGTTCTCTCCTAGGCATTCCACTAATATCCAAGGGTAATGTAATTGGTGTTCTGGAAGTGATTAATAAAAAGGTTGGAGGTTTTAATAAGGAAGATGAGGATGTACTGCTGGCCTTAGGCGCCCAGGCAACTGTGGCGATTGAAAATTCCCGGTTATTCCTGCAATCGGATTTAATTGGGGAATTTGTTCATCAAATCCGCACGCCATTATCGGCATTAAGTGCAGCAGCTCATTTATTAAAAAGCAACCGGGTTCACGAAGATCAAAAGAAAAAGATGATTGGTATATTGGAGGCAGAAATTGAAGCCCTCTCAGATATGTCCAGCTCCTTTTTAGATTTAGCCCGCCTGGAATCGGGAAGAAAACAATATAACGTTAATGAATTTGATATCAGGGATTTATTGATTGAGTGCCACGAAATAATTATCCATGAGGCTCATAAGCTAAACCTGCTGTTTATTCTGGATCTTCCCGATACCCTTCCCCGAATTCGGGGAGACCGGAAACAGCTGAAGCAAGCATTTATCAATCTGCTGAACAATGCTGTTAAATTTAATAAAATTGAGGGTGAAATCATTCTTACAGCAAAAGCAGAACAGGATCATCTTGTCATCATAATTTCTGATACAGGATTGGGTATCCCGGAAGATGAACGATCGAAAATATTTGAAAAA
>JAUWEC010000171.1 GCA_030608465.1 Chloroflexota bacterium | reverse complement strand
GACAGGATCGCCAGGGCCAGAGGATCCTGAAGCTGTTTTTGAATGGTCCGCTTTAATGGGCGGGCTCCGAAATCGGGATCATATCCCTGGTCAGCAAGGTAGCGTTGGGCTTTTTCGGAGACTTCAAGGGAAAACCCCTGTGCCTGGACAAGTTTTTCCACCCGCTTCAATTGAATGCCGACAATTTCCAGAATGTGCTCCCTGGAAAGAGGGTGGAAACTGACAATTTCATCCACCCGGTTTAAGAATTCTGGGCGGAATGAAGCCCGGAGTGCTTTTTGTGTGTATTCCCTGGCTTCTTCCTCATTCCAGTCCTCAGTCTGCCCGGTCCAAGCCTCACTGCCAACGTTGCTGGTCATGATTATCACAGTGTTTCTAAAGTCCACTGTTCTGCCCTGCCCATCCGTCAGCCGGCCATCATCCAATAGCTGGAGCAGTGTATTTAATACTTCACTGTGAGCCTTTTCAATCTCATCCAACAAAACCACACTGTATTGCCGCCGCCGAACCGCCTCAGTAAGCTGACCGCCTTCTCCATAACCAACATAACCAGGAGGGGATCCAATCAATCTGGAAACGGTATGTTTTTCCTGATATTCACTCATGTCAATCCGCACCATGGCATCCTGATTGTCGAACAGGAACTCAGCCAGAGCGCGAGCGAGTTCGGTTTTTCCAACCCCGGTAGGTCCCATAAATATAAAGGAACCAATCGGGCGGTTAGGATCCTGCAATCCGGCCCGGGATCTGCGTACAGCATTGGATACCACCTGGATAGCAGCATCTTGACCCACAACCCATTCATGAAGACGCTCCTCCATGTGAATTAGTTTTTGGGTTTCACTTTCCATTAACCGGGAAATTGGGATACCTGTCCAGCGGGAAATCACGCCAGCAATTTCTTCCTCATCGACTTCTTCTTTAAGCATGGCTCCATCTGCTTGGACTTCTTTTAAGCGTCCTTCTTTTTCATTAAGGGTCTCTTCCAGGTCGCGTAAAGTGCCATATTGAAGTCGGGCGGCAAGTTCCAAATTCGCTTCTCGCTCTGCTTTTTCAATTTCAACCCGAGTCTGGTCCATCTCTTTTTTAACCTGTCGAACCTCACCGATGATCTCTTTTTCCATCATCCAGCGTGTATGGAGGTGTTTTTGATCTTCTTTCAGGTTGGCCAGATCTTCCTTCAGAACGTTTAATCGTTCTTTGGAAGATTTATCCTTTTCCTTTTTCAGCGCTTCCCGCTCAATTTCCAACTGCATAATCTGGCGATCAACTTCGTCCAAAGCGCGAGGTTTGGAGTCAATTTCCGTTCTCAGTCTGGCTCCAGCCTCATCGATTAGATCAATTGCTTTGTCAGGCAGCTGCCTGTCCGCGATATAACGGTTGGACAGGGTTGCTGCGGCAATTGTTGCGGGATCCGTGATGCGCACTCCGTGATGTATTTCATAACGTTCTTTTAATCCACGCAAAATACTGATAGTCGCTTCCACGCTGGGTTCTTCCACCAGTACGGGCTGGAAGCGCCGCTCTAAAGCGGCGTCTTTTTCAATATACTTCCTATATTCATTCAGCGTGGTGGCCCCAATCAGATGCAGCTCACCCCGGGCAAGCATCGGTTTGAGCATATTGCTGGCATCCATCGCCCCTTCCGCAGCGCCCGCTCCCACCACTGTATGCATCTCATCTACAAACAGCAGAATTTCACCCTCTGCAGAAATGATTTCTTTTAATACTGCCTTTAACCGTTCTTCAAACTCACCCCGATATTTTGCCCCCGCAATCAGGGCGCCCATATCAAGCTGAATGAGCTTTTTATTCTTTAAACCATCCGGGACATCACCGTTGACGATACGCTGAGCAAGTCCTTCCACGATAGCTGTTTTTCCTGGTCCCGGTTCTCCAATCAGGGCAGGATTATTTTTTGTTCTGCGGGAAAGGATCTGGATCAACCGACGGGTTTCTTCATCCCGTCCAATCACAGGATCCAGTTTTCCCCGCCGGGCTAAATCGGTCAGGTCGCGACCGTATTTTTTCAAGGCTTCGTATGTATCTTCCGGTGTCTGGGATGTCACCCGTTGAGAACCGCGGACATCTTTCAGCGCTTCCAATACAGCATCTAAGGTTAAGCCAAAGTTCTTTAAACGGCGTCCTTCAGGGCTCTCAATCAAGCCCAATAGGAGATGTTCGGTGGAAACATATTCATCTTGCATGCCTTTTGCATATCTCTCTCCGGCAGATAAAACATCACTGGTTTTTCTGTTTAACCCTACTCTGATGTTGCCGCCGTATACTTTCGGTCGTTCAGAGAGATCCTTCCGCAGTTCCTCGCGCAGACCCTGGATTCCCTCCGCAATCCTGGTTACAACCGCAGGTACAACACCCTCACTTTCTTCCAGCAGGGCATACAAAAGGTGAATTGGTTCAATTTCCTGATGATTAAATTCCTCAGCCAGCCGTTGGGCACGTAAAACAGCCTGCTGGGATTTAGCTGTATAGTGATCTAAGTTCATATTATTTCCTCCATATTCAATCCCCAGAGAGAATTTCAAACCTCTCGGGAGGTTGGATCCACTTCATTAATTATAGAATTCCACTCTATGAAATGAATAAGAGATATGTAATAGAAAGGTATGAAATGAAAATTAGATTTACAGACAATTTCCAGGAGTTTTTGAAGTTATGCTCCAGGAGTTTTTAAGGTAAGGCTCCCGGAGTTTTAAAAACTCCGGGAGCCTTAAGCCACTTTATTCCACATTCACTTCAAATTCGCCGTCGCTCACCCGGACCTGTAAATGTTCACCGGAGCTGACCTGCCCCACTTGGTATACCGTGGATCCATCGTCTGCGGTCAGGACCGCATATCCGCGTTTTAAAATCGATTCCGGGTTGAGGGCGGACAACCTGGCCTGGATGGAGTTACATTTGTCCCGTGACCCTTTCAAAAACCCTGCCCCCGCTCTTTCCAGCCGACCGGATAATTCATCCAGCCGCTGACGGCCGTTAATGATTTCTCCCAGGGGTGATAGCCGGGTAATCACGCTGAACAAGGTTTCCAATTTCCAGCGCTGTTCAGAAAGGATTCCCTCGATTGATCTTAACAACCTGGCTTCAAATTCACCGATACCAGTTCGTAATTCCCCCTGATCCGGAACCGCAAGTTCTGCTGCTGCCGTTGGCGTTGGCGCACGCAGATCCGCCACAAAATCAGAAATCGTGAAATCGGTTTCATGCCCCACTCCACTGATCACCGGGACTGGAGATTCAAATATTTCCCGTGCGACCCGTTCATCATTAAAAGCCCATAAATCCTCAATTGATCCCCCTCCACGTCCGACTAGAATCAAATCCGGTTTAAGGTCATAGAGCCGATTTAGGGCAGCGACAATTTCCGCTGGGGCATTTTCTCCTTGCACTGAAGTAGGCGCCAATAGAATTGTAACTAATGGGTACCGGCGCTTTAATGTATCCTTCATGTCCTGGAATGCAGCCCCGGTTGACGAGGTCACAATTCCAATCCGGGACGGCCAGGCGGGCAGCGTCCTCTTCCGCTCTGGATCAAACAACCCTTCCCCTTCTAGCTTGGCTTTCAGCCGCTGGTATTCCTGGAATAGTTTTCCCTCTCCCCGGGGTCTGAGAAAATCAATGTACAACTGGTACTGCCCCCGCTGTTCATACACATTGAGATTGCCGTGGGCTTCAATAGCCGCGCCTTCCTGCAGCAGCGTACCCACCGCCGAAGCGCGATTTTTCCACATCACGCAGCGCAGAGATGAATTCTGATCCTTAAGGGTGAAATACAGGTGACCCGAGGCTGGGCGGGAGAGATTGGAGATTTCCCCTTCCACCCAAAGATCCTGCAAGCTGCTGTCAGATTCCATCAGGGTCTTCAGGTAAGTATTTACCTCAGAGACAGTCCAAAAACGGGAAAAACTTGGTAATTCCGGTGCTGAAAACATAGCCATAGTATAAAGGGAAGCTGGTCTGAGGGCAAGTTTCGGATGGCATACCGAAAAAGGATATTCTTCCTCAAAGTCTGACAGAAGCGGGAATTTTCGGGGGAAATTCCATCATCAACTAAAAGGGTATCCTGGCAAGTGCCAACCCTGCCTGTGATACAATTTTTTTATTATGGAGGTCTCTGAACACATCCAGGATATCCTGAAATCCGTCCCCAACCAGCCCGGCTGTTACCTGATGAAGAATGACCAGGGAAAGGTAATTTATGTGGGCAAGGCAATAAACATCAGCCACCGGGTGCGTTCCTATTTCCATGCCAGCGCGAGGAAAAATCCCCGGACAAGTCAACTGGTAAACAAAATCAAGGATATTGAATGGATCATCGTCGGTTCTGAGTTGGAAGCGCTGATCCTGGAAATGAACCTGATCAAGGAATACCAGCCTTTTTATAACGTCCAGCTCAAGGATGACAAACGCTACCCCTACATCAAAATCCATTGGTCAGATCCATTTCCCAAAGTGACAGTGACCCGAAAAGTGGATAAAGACGGATCCCGTTATTACGGTCCCTATATCAACGTTTGGGCTGTCAATCAGACCCTGGATTTACTGCGGCGGATCTTTCCCTACCTGACCTGCAACCGGACCATTACCGGTGAAGATCAGCGGGCCTGTCTATACTACGATATTCAACTCTGCACCGCTCCCTGCATCGGCCGGATCAACCAGGAAGAGTACCGGAAAATGATCAAAGAATTGGGGGCATTCCTCAACGGTCGGACTGAATCAATAGTGTCAAAGCTAGAGGCTGAGATGAAACAAGCCTCTTCAAATATGAAATACGAGAGAGCAGCCCAGATCCGGGACCAGCTGGATGCGATCCAGAAAATCGTCGAGAAGCAGCGCATTATCTCTACCAAATTTACTGATTCTGATGTGATTGCCATGGCCAGCCTGGAAAACACAGCCTGCGTGCAGGTATTTTTCATTCGGGGAGGAAAACTAACCGGCCGGGAATACTTCCTGGTTGAGGATACCGATCAAATCGCCGATAAAGACCTGCTTTCGGAAGTCATCAAACAGTTTTACGACCAGGCGCCGACCATTCCGCCTGAAATCCTGCTGCCCCGTGAAGTGGAAGAAGCCAGGATCATCCGCCAGTGGTTAAAGAGCCAACGGGGCGGAAAAAAAGTGGAATTGATCGTTCCCAGGAAGGCAGAAAAGAAAAAACTGATCGACATGGCAGCAGAAAATGCGGCAGCCATGTTAACGGCTCTAAAGTCCCGCGAAAATTCCGAACAAGAGCGGGCTGAGGGTGCGCTGGATGACCTTCAGACTCGATTGAAACTGAGTGCACCTCCCATGCGGATCGAATGTTATGACATCTCCAATACCGGAGGTACTGCCCTGGTTGGAAGCATGGTGGTTTTCCTCAACGGGCGCCCGGAAAAGAACCACTACCGCCATTTTAATATCCGGTCTGTGCAGGGACCCGATGATTACGCCAGCATGGAAGAAATCTTGCGGCGGCGGTTTCAGCGGCTGGTACTTTCCGGGGAAGAAGCCAAGAAGCCAGGGGGGAAACTAGATTCCTCTTTTTCATCCTTGCCCGACCTGGTGTTGATAGACGGAGGCAAAGGACAGCTCAACCGGGCAGTGGAAGTGCTGCGGGAGTTTGACCTGCTGGATACCATTCCGGTTGCCGGCCTGGCCAAACGTCATGAAGAAGTCTATCTTCCTGATGAAGATTATCCGGTTAGTTTTGAAAAAAATTCTCCCGGACTGCAGCTGCTGCAGCGGTCCCGGGATGAAGCGCACCGCTTTGCCATTTCTGCCCACCGCAAACGTCGTTCCCACCAGGGATTACAGTCCAGCCTGGAAAAAATACCCGGGATTGGTCCAACCCGCCGGCGCGAATTGCTTAAAAAATTCCACACGATTCAGAACATCCGGCAAGCCAGCGTGGAAGAACTCTCTCAAACACCAAAAATTACTCTCAAAATCGCTCAAACTATCAAAAAGCATTTGGAATAACAGCCCAGCCGTGCTAAAATGAGCCTCAATCTATCAAAAAACATTTGGAATAACAGCCCGGCCGTGCTAAAATGAGCCACACTTGAAAATATCCGCAGCCCTTAAGGAGCCTTATGTC
>JAUWEC010000080.1 GCA_030608465.1 Chloroflexota bacterium | reverse complement strand
TTGGCACTGGATCATCTGGAGATTTCTAAAATCTACGCCTCCCCGGTTCCCTTGGGGAAAGGTTTCGTCAAGGGTGCCCACGGTCAAATACCGCTTCCTTCCCCTGCGACTATATCCCTGCTGAAGGGGATCCCCATTTACGGAAGGGATATCGATGCGGAACTTGTCACCCCCACTGGCGCCGCCCTGCTGGCTGAACTTGTGGATAATTTTGGTCCTGCCCCACCCATAGTCCTGGAAACTGTTGGATATGGTGCCGGGGGAAGAGATCTCTCAATCCCAAATCTACTGCGCGTTTTAATCGGGGAGATTTCACCATCAGATTCTGCGACCCTTGATCGCCTGGCGGTTCTGGAAACAAACTTGGATGATCTCAACCCGGAAATCTATCCATATGTGGTTGAATCCCTTTTTGCAGCCGGCGCTTTGGATGTCACATTAACGCCTATTCAAATGAAAAAGAACCGACCCGGCACTCAAATTCAGGTGCTTTGTGAGCCTTCTATGATGGACTCCATGAGATCCATTTTATTCCGGGAAACTACCACGCTGGGGATAAAACAAATCATGGTAGATCGCTACTCCTTGCCGCGAACCATCCGGGAAGTAGAAACTCCTTACGGTAAAATCCGGGTAAAAATTGCTGAAATCAGTCCAAACATCAAAAAAATATCTCCAGAATTCGAAGATTGCCGCAGAGCAGCGCAAGAACACGGAATACCAATTACAGATATTTACCAGGAAACTATCCGAAGCTTTCGGGAATAAACAAGGACAATAATTTCCCTCAAACATTTAAATTACTTACACCATATCCTGAATATTGTGCTGTCCCTGTCTGGTATTCCTCTTTCCAGTTATCCTCCCTCACTCGTGGTACAATGCGCTCGTGTTTAAGAAAAGAAGAAAAATGATTCTATTAATAATTCTGGTTTTAATCATCCTGATTGGAGCCCCAAGACTTATCATGCTTCGTCATGCTTCAAGCAGGGTATACACGGATGATACGGTTGCCTCTTTCAGAGCGGCGATTGTATTTGGCGCTGGTTTAACAGCAGACGGCGGACCGACCGCTGTACTCATGGACCGGGTAGCTACCGCAGCAAAATTATATGCTGCCGGTAAAGTTGAAAAAATACTCATGAGTGGAGATAATCGTTTTTCATATTACAATGAACCCGGAGCAATGAAAGATTACGCAATGCAAATTGGTGTCCCGGAAGAGGATATAATTCTGGATTATGCGGGGCGTAGGACGTATGATACTTGCTACCGTGCCAAAGAGATATTCCAGCTCTCTGAGGCGATTGTAGTTACCCAGTTATTCCATCTACCCAGAGCGCTTTACACCTGCAGTTCACTGGGGTTACAGGCAGTGGGTATATCAGCTGATATGAGGACTTATCAGGACTCCGACTTTTGGAGTATCCGGGAAATCCCAGCCAGCCTGATTGCTTTTATCCAGGTTCACCTAACCCATCCTGAACCGGTTTTGGGCGACCAGGAACCAATTTTCCCTTTGGAATGAATCCTGCACTGTTAAAACCCAATAGATTCAAAATAATTCAGCCAAATCGGCTGAGGAGAATTATCATGAAACGGACAACTATGGTTGTAATTTTATCTATGCTGCTCGCAACGACCCTTTCCGGCTGTGGAATCAATATTGAACTTCCCTTTAAAACAGAAACTAAAACCGGTCCTACAATAACCGAGCTTATTCAGGTACCAGTACCGGATTCACCTCCTCCCCTGGATGTAAATATATCATTTGGTGCTGGAACAATGACCCTGCTGCCAAATCCGGGCGCTGATCTTTTATCCGGTACAGCTACCTATAACGTAGCTGATTTTAAACCTGAAATAACTGTTGATAATACCGGAGTTACCTTAAAACAAGGCAACCTGAAATTGAACGCGGTTCCTACAATTAGTGGCTCAATCAAAAACGAATGGAATATCTCAATCGCGAACTACCCCATTGAGCTAACTATCAAAGCTGGAGGATACAGCGGAGAGTTTGAATTTGGCGGACTCTCCCTAACAGATCTCCACATTACAGATGGGGCTTCAAACGTAAAACTAAAATTTTCAACCCCCAATGCTGCTGAGATGAATGCCTTCCGTTATGAAACCGGAGCCTCCAATATCACCTTGGAAAAGCTGGGGAATGCCAATTTCCAAACGATGATATTCCAAAGCGGTGCCGGTAATTACTCATTGGATTTTTCAGGAATAATGCAGCGGGATGCTTCGGTATTTATTGAAACCGGTTTAAGTCGGCTGGTCATCTCTGTACCTGAAGGTACCCTAGCGGAAGTTAATTTTGAAGGCCCTTTTTCTCAAGTTATCACCTCGGGGAATTGGCAGGAATCTGGTAATGAGTACATCCTGGAAGGCCAAGGACCTAAATTGACAATTACCATTGAGACCAAAGCTGGAACAGTTACCCTACAGAATCCTTAATCAGAACTGCCCGGGATAACAGCGGCGCTGCCATTAGATTGATGTACAGCTGAATATTGGGGAGCCGGTCATTTTCTATTGACAGGGCGCCGCAGCTCGTGTACACTTATCTCACATTGACTATACGAAAGGAATTCGGATATGATCAGCGAATCCACAGCCCATATCAGCTCCCAAACTACCCTTGCCCCAGCTTTACAAGCCTGGGAAATCTTCCTTGACGATCGAGGTAGCTCCCCTCACACTATTATTGCCTTCCTGGGAGATTTACGACTGTTAGCATCCTATCTGCCCCCTGACAGGCAGGTGGGAGAAATCAGCCTGGCAGACTTAAACAACTTCCTGAGGTGGATGGAACATGAAAGAGCTGTGCCCTGCAGTCCAAAAACTCTGGCTCGCCGCATAACCTCTCTTAAATCATTCTTCCGTTGGCTCCATGAAGGTGGAGCAATTCCAGTAAACCCGGCTGAAAAAGTAGTCCAAAAATCTGTCAGAAGCCCCCTGCCGGAAGTCCTCACTACCGAGGAAGTATCCCGGATTCTGGATACTGCCGATTCCTATCGCCAGAAAAAAAATCCCGACCTTCGTTCCTACCTGTTATTCTCACTGCTTCTGAACACTGGAATAAAAAAAGGTGAATGCCTCTCTTTAAGCCCGAATCACATTCAACTGGATGCTCAGGAAGGACCCCTTGTTTTTATCCGCTATGCCAGCCCCCAGAACCGATATAAGGAACGCAAATTACCTCTTCCTCAGGATTGGATTGATGTTTATCATGAGTATCGGGCGCTTCACGACCTCAATGATACTTTGTTCCCCTGGTCAGCCAGGATGTTGGAATACATTCTGGAAGATTTAGGGAAAGATGCAGGGATTATTAAAAGGGTTTCTTTTTCCATGTGCCGCTGGACCTGTGCTGTTCAGGATTGGCAAGCTGGTATGGATCAAACTAAAATCAGGCAGAAATTAGGAATTTCCGAAGTTCAATGGCGTGAAGTTAGCCGGAAGCTTCATACCTTAAGCAGGGATGAAACCGAAGAGAGCTCCCCAGTGGAAATCCCAGCAGAAGTTTAACATGCTTTCCCGGATCAGGATTCTCTTTTAGTAAATGCCAATTTCAGCATGGATTTTGTACCCTCAGTAATTCTGGCGGCATGACCTAAACGCCCCCCCGGCACCCAGAGAATTGTATCCCCCATGACAACCAGGGGCCATAAGGCGCGAAAAGCTGCCGGGATTTTCTCATTAATCATTAAATCTGACACTTTCATGGATTTTCCATTCATACCAAGGGGGGAAAACAGATCACCCTCTCTCCGGCTTCTAATAAACATACTCTCACTTACAGAATCCTTATCAATCCAAACCATAAAATCATCGTTTGAAAAATTGTTTTTGTTAAGTTGATTTGGAGAATAGTTCAGCGGTTGAACTGTGAAATACCATCCATTTCCCAATGCAATCTCTCCCTCAAATGGACAGGGGATCTGCTCGTGATTCCTCAGCTGTGGGAATTGGTCCTTCACAAGGTCAGTCTCCCAGGTTGAAAGAACAATTCTATTCGGGGATTGTGTGAGGTTTATTTTTGCAACCCAATTTATTGATTTTTGCTTAGGATCCTGCAAAAAGTCAAATACCCTTTCCACATGTTGAAATCCCAGGTCCCGGAAATCCGGCCGGAGATTTTTTAACGCTTTCCTGATCAAACGCCGCTTAATGGCAAGAGGATATATCAGGAATTTCTCTCTGAAAAATCGGACATAGCTAGTGCCTTGGCTGCTTAAGCAAGAATCCCAGGCATTTTCACTTAGCTTTTCCAGGGCGATATCATCTGCGTGTAATATATTTGCGGTCTGGAGCAACCTTGGTCGGAATCCAGGTGTTGTATTCTCCAGAAGAGGAACCAACTCATGACGAATCTTGTTTCTCTGAAATATCAACTCCGCGTTTGTAGCGTCCTTGAGGAATGAAATTTGATTTTCATTTAGATATTCCATGATCTGCTCTTTCCAAACACCCAGGAACGGTCTGATCATGGGGATTGATCCACTCCATTGATTAGGCAAACTCACTTCCTGCATTCCCTGCAGCCCCTTCATACCTGTCCCACGCAACAAATTCATCAAAATAGTTTCAACTTGATCATCCGCGTGATGAGCAACCGCGACAGCGCCAGCACTGAGGTCGACTGCCACCTGGAACAAAAATTGATAACGAAGAATTCTGGCAGCTTCCTCAATCGACAGACCTCCTTCATTAGAGAATAATCGTGCATCTCCGGATTCCTCACGGAATGGTACACCTAAAGAGTCGGCGACGTTCCGGACAAATTCCGCTTCCTGATTGGCCTCTTCTCGAAGCCTGTGATTATAGTAAGCAGCTACAGGTGACAAGTTTAACTCCGCCATGGCATGCAAAAGAGCCATGCTGTCTGGTCCTCCGGAGACACCTACGACAACAGGTTTATTTGTTTTTCGGAAGGTTTTTTCTACCACGTTGATAATCATTTTCCCATTATAATCTATGGTATATTGTATTAATAGGTTTTTATGGGTTATCCCGAGGTGCTTTATGGCCCAAACTATATTGATTATTGATGATGATATAGATACTTTGAAGCTGGTAGGTATCATGCTAGAGAGGAAAGGTTTCAAAATCCTGGCCTCAACCACCGGCAAAAAAGGGCTTCAGCTGGCGAAAGATGAGAGTCCGGATTTAATCTTGCTTGATATCATGATCCCGGATATCAATGGCTATGAAATTGCCCGGACAATTCGATCTTCCCCGGATACCGAAACAATCCCGATTATCATGTTCACCGCCAAGAGTCAGGTCGATGATAAAGTGGAAGGATTGGAAGCTGGGGCAGATGCATACATCACTAAGCCTGCCAGACCCAGGGAACTATTCGCCCAGGTGAATTCAATCCTGAAGCGGGCACCCCAGAGATTATCTGGTGCCCAGGTTGTACCAGTCAAAAAGGGATGTTTGATAGGTATTATTGCCTCTAAAGGTGGAATCGGAATTTCAACGCTGGCAACTAATTTAGCAATAGATATTAACAATCAATCAGGAAAACCCACCATCCTGTCTGATTTTAGACCAGGCCAGGGTACGATCAGCATGGATCTGGATATCCAGAATACCAGTGGTTTGATCAATATGCTTGAGGATGATCCGGAAATTGACATACCATCCAAGATTTCAGATTCTTTACTGGATCATAAATCCGGCATCAAGACTCTGTTATCTTCGTACCACCCATCTGACTCAAAATTCGTCACGCATGTAGAAAAGTTCTATCAGATCGCCCAACAATTGCATAGTCAGGCCGACTATATAATTCTGGATCTAGGCCCCTCGTTATCCCCAATAACCACCAGGGTTCTACCGGAATGCGATAAAATCCTGATCTGTCTTGAACCATCTCCAAACAATATAACCCAATCCAGAATACTAATACAGGACCTGATAAACAGCGGAATCGGAGAAGGTCGTTTTACTATAGTACTGATCAACAGACAGCGGTCCGGGGTACAACTCAGCTGGGAACAGGCAGAGAACCAATTAGAACGGAAGATTGATCAAATCTTCACACCGGTACCGGAATTGGCATATCAGGCCGCAGCAAACAACTCTCCCATGGTGCAGCGCGCAGATGACAGCCTGACAGCAGATCAGTTCCGCGAGCTAACCCAATCTATCCTAGATTAAAAGCATGGTGCTTTCCTCCTCTGAGAAGATAAACCAAATTGATCTTGCCTCACAATTGATAATTGATGCCAAATATTGTGTTGCTTTAACAGGCGCAGGCATATCCACCCCTTCTGGTATTCCGGATTTCCGATCCCCAGGCAGCGGAATCTGGACACGTTATTCACCTATGGAAGTAGCATCCCTAAGCGCTTTCCGGTACAACCCTGGCCGCTTTTTTAACTGGCTTCGTCCCTTTATTAAGAATCTATTCGAAGCAAATCCTAACCCCGCACATTTATCGCTTGCGAATCTGGAAGAACAGAACTTTCTTCAATCCATCATCACCCAGAATATTGATTCGCTGCATCAGAGGGCAGGATCAAATTATGTAATTGAAGTGCACGGAACATATCAAACTCTCTCCTGCCTTGGCTGTTACCAACAAATTGAAGCAACCGTTGAATTTATAAATACATTTTTGGAAAACTCTGATATCCCTAACTGTCCCGAATGCGGAAATCTCTTAAAGCCGGATATTATTCTCTATGAAGAACAACTCCCTGCCGAAAAATGGAAACAAGCCAGGGCAGAAATCTTAAAATGTGATCTGCTGTTGATCCTAGGGTCTTCGTTAACAGTCACCCCTGTTTGCGATCTTCCTTACTCAGCTCTTGGATCCGGAGCGAAGCTGATTATTATTAACCGTACCTATACTCACCTGAACGACCTGGCAGCGGTTTCTATTCAAGGGGATCTGGAAGAATTGATGCCGATCATAGAAGACAAGGTTCTGAATGAAAAAAAATAAAGCCCATTCCGCTCTCCTGAATAGATACCAAAAACTAATAAATATCTCCTGTGACCTGGCCTCAGAGCTTGACCTGAATATTCTGCTTTCTAAAATTGTCCGCGCTGCCTGCGAAGTTTCCGACGCGGAAGAAGCTTCTATACTTATGTATGATCCGAATAAGAAAACCTTATATTTTCAGGCAGCGACCAATCTAGATTCTCAGCTTAAAAGGGGATTAGTTGTTCCTCTGGATGGAAGTATCGCGGGTTGGATTGTTAACCATCAAAAACCAATTATTGTTGATAATCCTCAGAAAGATAAAAGGCATTTTGATTACATTGGAAAAATAACAAGCATCGAGTGTAAATCACTCTTAGGCATTCCATTAATGTCCAAAGGCAATGTAATTGGTGTTCTAGAAGTGATAAACAAAAGAGGTGGGGGGTTTAATAAGGAAGACCAGGATGTACTGTTGGCATTAGGCGCCCAGGCAACGGTAGCAATTGAAAATTCCCGGTTATTCCTGCAATCAGATTTAATTGGGGAATTTGTTCATCAAATCCGGACACCATTATCGGCATTAAATGCAGCCGCTCATCTATTAAAAAGCAACCGGGTTCACGAAGATCAAAAGAAAAAGATGATTGATATATTGGAGGCAGAAATTGAAGCCCTCGCAGAGATGTCGAGCTCCTTTTTAGATTTAGCTCGCCTGGAATCAGGAAGAAAACAATATAACGTAAAAGAGTTTGATATCAGGGATTTATTGATCGTGTGCCATGAAATAATTATCAATGAGGCTCATAAGCTCAACCTGTTGTTTATACTGGATTTACCCGATACCCTTCCCCTAATTCGGGGAGACCGAAAGCAGCTAAAACAGGCATTCATTAATCTGCTGAACAATGCTGTAAAATATAATAAAATTGGGGGAGAAATCATCCTTAAAGCAATAGCGGAAAAGGATCGGATTATCATCACCATTTCTGATACCGGTTTGGGGATTCCAGAAGATGAACGATCGAAAATTTTCGAAAAGTTCTACCGTGTAAAAAGTCACCGGGACCATGTGCCAGGAACCGGTCTTGGTTTATCTGTTGTAAAACAAATCATCCACGGCCATGGGGGTGAGATAGATTTTACCAGCGAAGTAGATGTCGGCACAACATTTACCATTACCCTGCCCAACGAAATATAAAGATAATCCTCAATGTTATCCTCAAATAAGAAATACCGGATCCATTTCTTTTTACTCATTGTTATTATCGTCCTGGGTTTATTGGCTTACCTCCAGTCAGGATGGGACCTGGTCCAGGAAGGATTCTTCCAGGGTATCAAAATTCTCTGGCGTGAACTCCCCTTACTTGCGGCTGCTTTTCTTACTGCCGGTTTTTTACAATCCTTATTAAAAAAAGAGTTCATTTCTCGTTGGTTAGGAACAGATGCGGGTCTAAAAGGTATCCTATTAGCCTGTCTGGGAGGTGCGTTAATACCTGGAGGTCCATATGCCTATTACCCAATCGCAAGCGCCCTTTTAAAATCTGGCGCGGGGATGGGTGTTCTCATTGCATTTGTAATGGCAAAAAATTTGTGGTCAATAACCAGACTTCCTCTAGAATTTGCCATATTGGGTTCAACAATAACTATTCGCCGTTATTTGCTCACTTTCATAATCCCCCCGCTGGTGGGAATTCTCGCCGAAAGTATTTTTGGGAAAAGAATCAAGAACATTCGGGAGAATATTGATTTATGAATTCGGCGACAATTATTCTCTGGTGCATCGCCGGGTTTCTATTCCTTTATAGCTGGAAAGAAGGAACTAACACAGTTAAACGCGGCGGATTACTCGCCTGGGAAACAACAAAACAAAATGCCCTGCTGATAGTTCTGGCATTTATAATTGTCGGGTTTGTAAATATCCTTTCTCCCGATGAACTGGTAAAAGCCTGGATCGGTCCAAATTCCGGATGGCGAGGAATAATGCTGGCAGAATTAATTGGAATGATGCTTCCTGGAGGACCTTATGTTGTTTTTCCTCTCATGGCCATCCTCTTTGAGGTTGGAGCAGGCTTAGCGCCCGTGATCACTCTGGTCACTAGCTGGTCTACTCAATCCTTGTTGACTATCAGCTTTGAGCTTCCTTTTATGGGATGGCGCTTTACTGTGATTCGTTGGAGTATGGGGCTAATTATCCCTCTGTTGGCAGGTGTTGCGGCAATGTTTATCTGGGGGTAGTTGTGAAATCCCTGCAGTTACAGATTTCTTAACAAATCCCGGACCAATCGGGGACCTTGGAAAATCAACCCGCTGTATATCTGAACAAGTCCTGCACCAGCTTCCATTTTTTCAAGGGCATCATCTGGAGAGCTGATCCCGCCTACTCCAATAATCGGCAAAGTACCCGCGGTTCGATGATGAATCTTTCTGATCATGGATGTGCTCAGTTCTTTGATAGGTTTTCCACTTAATCCCCCTTCTTCTCCTGGATCCAAATCCAGAAGATTCTCTCTTTGAATCGTTGTGTTGGCTGCGATCACCCCATCGATTGATGTTCCGGTAATAGCCTCCAGGGCATCATCCAATTCATGATCGGATAAATCTGGAGAAAGTTTGACAAATACTGGCAGTGGTTTATCCAATTCCAACTGCAATCTATCTCGCTCCGACATCAACTCCTGGAGTAATCCTTCTAGTAGATCCCTTCCCTGCAATTTTCGCAGTCCCATGGTATTAGGGGAACTGACATTTACAGCAAAATAATCCACCCTGTCGTAAAACAACCTCAAGCAGTCAATATAATCCTGGGCTGCATCTTGAATGAGTGTATCTTTATTCTTGCCAATATTTATTCCAAGGATAATGTTATTCCTTGCTAGTGAACATCCAGGTATTGGGAGCATTTTTACAACAAATTCCGCTCCTTTTCCAGGGAACCCCATCCGGTTGATGAGAGCTTCCTCCTGGGGAATCCGGAAAATCCTCGGCTTTGGATTACCTTCCTGAGGACGCGGTGTCACTGTTCCTATTTCAATATGACCAAACCCTAACAAGGATAATCCCCGCCAGGAAATACCATTCTTGTCATATCCGGCAGCTAACCCTACCGGATTTGGAAACGATAATCCCGCAAAATCAACCGGACTGTAGATTTTTGGGAAATAAATCTTCCGAAGAATATTCACAATGGGGAATACAAAACCCGCTGCACCCATCACCCTTAATATCAGATTGTGAGCCCGTTCAGGGTTAATACAAAAAAGCAGTGGTCGGATTTGTCGATACATTAATGATCCTTAAATGTCAGCATCAGAAATCTTTTATTCCCTGAAAATACTCATGATAATCATTATTCTCCATTCAAAAATCGTCTGACCTTGGCAATCATCTCCTTCTCCACTAAACCGGTTTCTTGGTAATAGGTGAGGAGATCCGAGAGAGTTAAAAAGGCGTGAAGTTGATATCCAAGCTGTTTCAGATCGACCCGGGCATTCTTGCTGCGGTCAATTAAAACTACAATATCCTTGATAATTAAGCCGTTATCCGTGAGTTTTTTAATAGCTTCCAGCTTACTACCCCCTGTTGTAATCAAATCATCGATCACAACTGCTGTTTCCCCTTCTGAAAATACCCCTTCCACCTGCACTTTTGTGCCGTAGGATTTCTCTTCTTTGCGGGGATATATCATGGACCAATTACCAAGCAAACTAACCGCTGTCGCGACAGGCATACCAGCATAGGGTAAAGCTGCTAGATGATCAAAATCCAGCGGTTCTAATAAACTCCAATAAGCACGGCTAACCTGAAGTAATAAATCAGGGTGAGATGTTAGCTTTCGCAAATCAAGATAAATCGGGCTGATATTTCCCGATTTTAATTTGAACTGTCCAAATTGAATACAGCCAATATCCAGCAGCAGGGCAGCGATAGTCTGCTGAAAATATGAAAGAGTACTGGGTTTGTCAATTTGTTTTCCCTTGCGAAGGGAGAATCGTTCAGAATTTATTGTTTTTCTGATTTTCTGGGCTTCCTGACGGGGATCTTCCGATCTGGATATCGCTCTCGATACTGGGATTAACATACCCATTCCGTCAGTCCGCAAACCTGCTCTAAGCGTTGCCTGGAGATTCCCTCCCTGAACTCCGATCCCAGGAGCTAATATCCAAATCCGGGGATCATTTTGTCTCACCCTTGCCAGGGATTCAACTTGCGTTGCCCCTATAACCAGACCAAGATTATCATGAATATTCCAATCCCGAACAAAATCAGCAACCCACTCGTACAAAGCCCGATTGGGTCTTTGTAAATTTACAGAATGTGTCATCGGTGAAACCACTAAATCCTGAAGTTCGGCAGCTCCCGGATTGGATGTTTTGCACAATACAAAAGCACCTTTTTCTGGATTATTGATAAACGGGAGAACAGAATCCCTTCCCAGGTAGGGATTTATGGTAACAGCATCGGCTTTAAAGACTCCAAAAGCTGCCCGGGCATATGCATCAGCAGTGGAAGATATATCTCCCCTTTTAATATCCAATATTACAGGGATTTCCTCCGGAATCTGCCGGATAACTTCCTTTAAGGCGATTATGCCTTCAGGACCCAATACTTCAAAAAAAGCAGCATTAGGTTTATAAGCGGAGGCCACGTCAGCCGTCTGCTCTATCAACCTGAGGCAAAAATCCCGGGCTGCTTGACCGCTGTTTTCAGACAAATCGTCTCCATGGGGGTCAAGCCCGACACATAGAAGAGAGTCAATCGCACTTATGCGGGTTTCCAATCGTGAGAAAAAAGAATTCAAAGGGAGATACCTCCTACTTTATTACGCTTTCCCAAGCACCATGGCTAACAATGCCATCCTAACATACATACCATACTCCATCTGACGGAAATAGGCAGCCCTGGGATCATCATCCAACTCCAT
>JAUWEC010000122.1 GCA_030608465.1 Chloroflexota bacterium | reverse complement strand
CATGTGTGTTCGTTCCCTATTCTCCTGTTAATGTTAATGATACGTTCGCTGGCGGGGGTACGTTGAATGATATTTGGAAAGAGCCTTTCTTTAAAGGCATCCGTGATTGGCAGGAAGGCTACCACCAAAATGATGGCAACTGGTTAGCCCCGTGTATCATCCGCGACCACCATGCTGAGTTGCGCAGGTTGATTTCTGCGAATGAGCCAGACCCAACAGACGAGAATGCGCGCGAGGCATTGCTTGACCCTCATTACGCACAGGGACTCGAGGACTACGGAAAACAGTACCAATTGCTGACTGAACAAATCTGGAGAGAACAATATCTCCAGGAACAGTAAGCGCCTATAGGCGATGATGAGACATAGTCTGGGCGTTATGCTGATTAACGATGGACAGATTGCCACCCAGGCTATTTTTTTCTAGTATTTGGCGTTATCTGTTTATGTTCTGCCTGGATGAGTTACAGGCAAACATCTCAAAAAACTTATGGATTGCAATTATGGCACGCATTAGTTACTTCTGCATTAATTTACTGCCTGCTTTTCGCACGCAGGGTGTTTCATTGGCCGGGGGTAGCAACAGGCTCCTAATGCCATCGCTGATTGATCATTGGTTCATCATCACAATCATTTTAATTGGCTTCTTTTTGATAAATCAACAAGGACAATAAGGTTAATGACAAATAGATCTGATATTCCTCATCATATAGGCGTAATCATGGATGGCAATGGCCGTTGGGCTCAATCACGGGGCCTACCTCGAATAGCCGGACATCAAGCGGGTGTCGAAGCGGCCCGCAGGGTTATCAAAGCTTGTGTCGAACTACACATACAAGTGCTGACGTTGTATGTGTTTTCAACGGAAAATTGGAAACGCCCGCTGGGAGAAGTGTCTTTTCTTATGCGCTTGGCTGAAAAATATGCTCTCGAAGAAACCGATGAGCTGCATCAAAACGGTGTTCGCGTGCAGTTAATGGGACAGAGGCAAAAGTTGCCGCAAACTCTACTGGACAACCTGGATAAGATCGCTGCTCAAACACAGAACAACAAGCGCCTGACCTTGAATCTCGCCATAAACTACAGCGGACGGACTGAGATCCTTAATGCAGCCGCTCTAATCATTCAAGCTCATCACAAAGGGGAAATCAATATTGATGATATAAGTCCGATGGATTTTACATATTTTTTATATTGCCCCGAGGTCCCCGATGTTGACTTAATCATTCGAGCCGGCGGCGAAAAGAGATTGAGTAATTTCCTGTTGTGGCGCTCTGTAGGGGCGGTTTTTTGGTCCACTCCTATCTATTGGCCTGACTTTCAAACACAGGATTTATCAGAGGCGATTAAATTCTATAAAGATCAAAACATACAATTGAAAAATGAAACAAGGATATTTGGAGCAAATCACAAGCAGAATGCTTGAAGTAACAAATAAACAGGTTGTAAATATTAATCGGGATGACTGGATATCATTAGATAATTCCGGTTGATACATTCTAGCCATTTATACAAAAATATTAGTTTCTGGAGAAAAGCATGGATCCAATTATATTTACTATCCCCGGTACCAATCTTTCGTTGCACTGGTATGGGGTGATTATAGCAGTGGGCATCATCATTGCCGGGTTGATCACAGAGTGGGGGGTTCGACAGAGGGGGGAAGAGGGCGAGCAAATTTGGGAATTACTTGTCTGGGGAGTACCCTTTGGGATTGTCGGTGCCAGGCTCTGGTACGTGTTGAATGATATTTTAGGGGGAGGTCAGTATTACCTTGACAATCCCCTAAAAATCATGGATCTTCCAGAAGGCGGGTTGCACTTTTATGGTGCAATTTTGTTTGGAGCGTTGGGGACGTTTATCTACGTTAAAAGAAGTAACTTGGATTTCCGTATCTTTCTGGATGCCGCTGCACCTGCACTGCTCATAGGCCAGGCGCTGGGTAGACCCGCAAACTTTATTAACCAGGAGTTATACGGGCAACCTACCGATCTACCCTGGGGTATTGCCATAGATGCATCTCACCGAATTGGGCTCTGGAAGAACATGTACGATTTCCCGTTTGAAACTACCAGATTCCATCCTACTTTCGGCTATGAGATGCTCTGGAATATCCTGGCAGCCGGGGTTCTATTGTGGATCGCCCTAAAATACAAAGAAAAAATCAAACCGGCTTCCATCTTTGCTGGCTGGTTGATCTTGGAAGGGTTTGGCAGGGAAATTATAGAATTTTTCCGGCCGGATCAACCTCGCCTTCTCGGAACTGACCTCAGCTATTCTCGTATCGTTGCTGGTGTGATGATCCTTGTGGGTATTTTCTGGCTGCTGATTAAATATGAAATTATTAAGTTGCCTTTCCTCGAGCCGGGGTCGGAGAAATACCGGCTGTCAACAGGTGGGAGAAAAGCTCAATAGGACTAATCAATAATAAGAGGAATAAAGAGGCTGTCTGAAAAGGCCAATTATCTAAAAAGATCCCCATCTCTGAGGAAAAATTATTGCGAAAAAAGCTTGTTATCCTCCACTCACTATACTTTTTGGATAGCCCCTTTATATTCTTGATAAAAAAAATAAGGGAGATCAATAATGCAAGGGAATACTAGAATCAAACTGGGATTAACTTTAAGTGGTTTTGGGGCTCGAGGACTGGCGCACATAGGTGTACTCAGAGCTTTGGAAAACGCAAATATCCGGCCAGATTACCTAGCTGGTACGAGCATGGGTGGCGTGATCGCAGCCGCGTACGCTTCCGGATTAAGTCCTGATGAAATAGAACAGATCGCCCTGAAATATGCTTCAGTACGCAAACTTTGGGGATTGGCTGACCCAACCCTACCTCGTCGAGGTTTATTACAGGGAGAACGACTGCTGGCCTTCTTCGAAAAGCACATGCATGGTTGCACTTTTGCTGACTTGCGTGTTCCACTCACTTTGATTGCAGTGGACTTGAACAGTCGACAGGAGATTCACTTACGAGAGGGATCGGTGGCAGAGGCTGTTCGTGCCACCGTTTCTATTCCGGGCTTGCTGGCCCCGGTAGAACGGAATGGACAAAGATTGGTGGATGGAGGCCTGCTCAACAACTTGCCTGTGGACGTGGTGCAATCAATGGGGGCAGACGTGACCCTAGGCGTTGATGTTTATTCAAATAACGGCGGCCCATCTTTCTGGCAGGAGTTGGGGCAAACGCGCGTTCTTTCCCAGACAATTGGAGACTTGATCATGGTGCTTGGTGATTCATTAGACCTTTTGATCCAACAACAAAGCCTGAATAAACTTCAAAATAACTCGCCTGATTTCTTAATCTATCCTGACATTCCTGTGGATGTCACCGTGGTGACTGGGTTTCATCGCGCTGCTGATCTGATCACCCTCGGTGAGGAAGCCGCAACAGCTATTTTGCCAGATTTACAAGCTTCTCTTATGACTATAAAACAAATCTAAACCTATTAGGAAACATTACATGGAACTAGCAATTGAAACAAAACAACTTACAAAACAATATAAATCTCAACCAGAAGATATATCTGCTATTCAAGGGATTTCTCTTGAGGTTCCAGGGGGCCAGTTATTTGGGTTGATCGGACCGGATGGAGCAGGAAAGACCACCACTATTCGGATCTTGTCGACAGCCATGAAACCAAGCTCCGGATTTGCAAAAATTGGAGGTTTTGATGTCGATAGCCAGCCGGAAGATGCCCGTTTACTTATCGGTTACATGCCCCAAGCCTTCAGTTTATACCCAGATCTGACAGTAATAGAGAACCTGGATTTCTTTGCTGATATCCAGGGAGTTTCGGGAAAACGCAAAAAAGAGCGGATTGGAGAACTATTAGCCTTTAGTAGGCTAGATAGATTCCAGAAACGACGCAGCGAACATTTATCAGGCGGCATGCGTAAAAAACTGGCTTTGGCCTGCGCTCTCATCCATGAACCTAAGGTGTTGTTGTTGGATGAACCAACAACAGGGGTTGATCCCGTTTCACGCCGGGAACTTTGGCAAATCATTTCTGAAGTGCTCCTCCAAGGTGTGACTGTCCTTGTAAGTACTCCATACATGGATGAAGCAGAGCGGTGCCATAAGGTTGGAATTCTTAATGAAGGACAGATCCTCACCATGGGTTCCCCCAAAGAATTAACTGCACAGCTCCCCTATCATATGATGGAGATCGTCGCCCGCCCACGAAGGATAACGCGTCAGGTAATAAATTCTACTGATGGGATATTAGCTTGGCGGCCGGTTGGGGATCGAATCCGGATGGCAGTTGAAGAGCCTGATAAAGTTGAGAAGAAACTCTGGTCAGCTTTCAAAAAGGTCGATGGGGAGATTCGCATTCTTCGACGAGCCAAACCTATTATGGATGATGTATTTATTCACCTGGTCGAATCTAGTGGAGCTGAAAATGAAGTCTGAAAATGCTATTGTTGTCAATAAACTAACAAAGAAATTCGGAGATTTCACTGCGGTTGATCAGATAAGCTTCACGATCCCCAAGGGAGAAATCTTTGGGTTATTAGGGCCAAATGGTGCTGGGAAAACCACTACTATCCGGATGCTTTGTGGTCTGATCAGCCCCACAACTGGAGACGCTAAAGTGATGGGGTATCAGATATCATCACAACCTGAAGAAATCAAGGCCAAGATCGGATATATGTCCCAACAGTTTTCTCTTTACAATGACCTGACTTCTTATGAAAATTTGGATTTTTATGCCAGACTTTATGGCCTTTCCAACAAACACCGAGAAACCAGAATTAATGAATTAATTGAAATGGCGGGGTTAGAAAATCACAGAAGGTCACTGACTTCTAATTTGTCTGGTGCGTGGCGTCAGCGGTTGGCTCTAGCGTGCGCCATTGTTCATAATCCGCCAATGTTGTTCCTTGATGAACCCACTGCGGGCGTTGATCCGATTTCCAGACGGGAGTTCTGGAAGTTGATCTACGGTCTTGCCGGGCAGGGCGTCAGCGTACTTGCTACAACCCATTATATGGATGAGGCAGAATTTTGCAATAATATTGGGATGATGTACCGAGCGAAACTGATTGCCCTTGATGATCCTGATACGCTTAAAGAAAGCTATAAAGACACGCTCATAGAAATAGATTGTGAGCCGCCGGGGAAGGCGTTGCTGCTTATAAATGAAATACCGGGTGTGCTAGAAGCTGCTTTGTATGGCGCTTTGATTCATGTGACGATTGAAAAACAAGCTTTAACAAAACAGATCCAGCGAAAATTGCAGAGAGAAGGTGTTGTTGTAAACAGAATTGAGGAAATTTTACCTTCGCTTGAAGATGTATTTGTCAACATGATCAAATCTAAGCGGCGAGCTGTTGTACGCGCTGAATTTAATATTGAAGGAGAAATACTATGAAGCGAATGTTGACCATAATGCGTAAGGAACTCATTCACATCATCCGTGACCCCAAAACTTTAATGTTGGTCATCGTTATGCCGGTGATGATGTTAGTTTTACTTGGATATGCGGTAGCGTCTGAAATTGAGGATATTCCTTTGGCGGTGGTTGATCTGTCAAAATCCGAAGCAAGCCAAAGGTTTATCGATCGCTTTTGGATTAGCGGATTTTTTGAAATAACCCACGATGTTAAAAACGAAAAAGAGATTTTAGAATTGATCGATTCTGGCATAGTAAAAACGGGGATATTAATTCCAGAAGATTTTGGGAGAGAGATAGATACCGGTGGTACCAGTCCAGTTCAATTTTATATTGATGGCTCCAATCCAACGATTGCTCAGACAGCGCAATTAGCAGCAGAAACAATTGGTCAAGCAGCATCTCAAGAAATTTTTATTGAGAACTTGGGCAAACGAATGGGGAGCATTAATTTCAAGCTTCCCATCGATGCCCGGATACGCTTCTTATATAACCCCAATATGAAGAGAATGGATTTTTGGATTCCTGGTTTAGTGGCAATCATCCTGCAAATCCAATCTTTGTTATTAACTGCCTTCGCTATTGTGAGGGAAAGGGAACAAGGTACCTTAGAGCAGTTGATCGTAACGCCGATTAAGTCATGGGAGTTGATGCTGGGAAAAATCTTGCCCTTTGTTGCAGTTGCGCTGGTTAATGTTGCGTTAACAGTTGGCGTTGGGGTGTTTTGGTTTGACGTTCCTGTTGCAGGAAGCATTCCACTCCTCTTCGGGTTGAGCTTAATTTTCCTTTTAGGTTCCCTGGGGTTGGGCGTGCTCATCTCCAATATCTCGACCAACCAAATGCAGGCTATGTACATCGCCTCCTTTATTATGATCCCGGCATTTATCCTGTCTGGTTTGTTCGTGCCTAGATACAACATGCCGCGACTGGCTTACTATTCCGGTTATTTGCTTCCAGTAACCTATTATCTTGAAATCGTGCGCGGCATCATTTCCAAAGGTGTTGGAATAACTTACTTGTGGCCCTGGGTTTGGCCGATGGCCACGTTCAGTATTGCTGTGTTTTTTTTGAGCGTCATTCTCTTCCGGAAACGCATTGACTGACCTATAGAAAAAATGAAATTTAATCATTTCTGAAATACAAATTATATGGAGAACCGAAAATGAAAAACAAAAAAGTGCTTTGGCTAATTAGTATATTATTTGTATTATCCGTTACTGCTTGCAGCGGGTTGACCATTAACGGAAACGACAATGGTGATTTACATGCCTCGGGGAGGATTTCAGCCTTACAAGTTGACATTGCACCTGAAGTTGGTGGCATTGTTCAGGAAATTAAAGTTGACGAAGGAGATTCGGTTAAAGCGGGAGATGTCCTTTTCCGAATTAATAACACCCTGCTCCAGGCCCAATACAACCAGGCTATTGCTATGGTCAACGTGGCCAGGACAGCTATCGAATCGGCGAATGCACAATTGGCAGCTGTTGAACTTCAATTGGAGATAACTCTTCAGGGAGTTCGTCAACAAAAGCAATTAACAGTTGGCTCTGCTTGGCAGGAAAACCAACCAGATGATTTTAATATGCCTATTTGGTATTTCACTGATAAAGAAAACTTGGCTGCGGTAGATCAAGAAGTTCAGGCTGCTGAAGAAGCTTTAAGGATTGAATTGACTAATCTGGAGGCTGTTTTAGAAGACTACAAAAGTTCAGATTTGATTGCGGTAGAAGAGCGGCTTGCCAAGGCTCAAGCAGCTTACCAAGTCTCTGAGATTACATTGGAGCAGGCTAAAAATGCCGATGAGAATGAAGAATTGGAGGATATTGCCCAGGATCTGTTTGACGAGGCTAGCTCAGAACTTGATGCCATTCAATCCTCATATGATCGAATTTTGACTACAGAAGCGGCCAAAAATGTGTTAGAAGCCAGGAGTCGATTTGCTGTAGCTCAGCGTCGCTATGAGAATGCGCTAAACAATTTTTCACAATTACAAACCGGCGTTCAATCCTTGCAATTTGAGGCAGCCGAATCCGCTGTGACAATGGCTGAAACAGGCGTTGCCCAAGCTGAAGCAAACCTTCTGCAAGCACAAACAGCCCTGGAAGTGTTTGAGATTCAACTGGATAAATTTGTGGTCAAAGCCCCGGTAGATGGCATCGTGCTTTCCCGTAATCTTGAGGGTGGCGAAATGATCGTACCTGGAAGCGTGACGATAGTTATTGGGCAATTGGAAGAAGTGCGTTTGACAGTATATATCCCTGAAGATAAGTACGGGCAAATCCAATTAGGTCAATCTGTGACCATATCGGTTGATTCTTTTCCTGATGAAATTTTTCATGGACAGGTCATCCGGATAGCCGACGAGGCCGAATTTACTCCTCGTAATGTTCAAACAGTAGAAGGCCGTCTTGCCACAGTATATGCGGTAGATATTCTGGTGCCTAATTCCAACCTCAAACTTAAACCTGGTATGCCTGCTGATATTGTGATCAATATTCCTTAAATATATCGCTGAGATTTTTCATAATATCCATTGCTCTTCCCTGATATGCACCACTTAATCAAGGAAGAGTAATGGAAGCAAATACCAATGGGAGTTATGAAATCACAACCCGTAAGGTATTAGATGGATATGGATGGCATTCACATGATGAAAACGGAAAATTATCCCTTGATTAGTATCATAACCTGTACATTTAATAGCGAGAAGTATTTGAAAAAAGCTTTGGAAAGTGTTCAGAATCAGACCTATAAAAATATCGAACATATAATTAATGATTCTTTTTCAACTGATAAAACTTTGGAGATAATAAAAAAATACATTGAGCGAAATCAAAATAACTACAGCATAAAATTCATCCAATCTCAACCAAAAGGTGTAGCAAACGCCTTGAATGTTGGGTCAACAGAAGCTTCGGGGGACGTTGTCCACTTTCTTCATTCAGATGATTACTACTACAAAAAAGATTCTCTGAAAAAAGCGGCTTCTTATTTTATGAAAAACCCCAACCTTATTTGGCTCACTGGCAACTTCTTAGTTGAAATCAAAGGGGCCAAAATTGCCATACCGCTTACTCATCTCTTAAGAATGAATCCAGAAAAAGCTTTATCTGTCATGAATATCATCTCCCATGAAAATACTTTTATGAGACGAGAAGCTAT
>JAUWEC010000157.1 GCA_030608465.1 Chloroflexota bacterium | reverse complement strand
AATGTGTTGGGTAAGTTTTGGCTTTTCTTCTTCCTGGGTTTTCGGCACTAGCCTCTCGCTCACCCGAGCGATTGTTTTTATGAACGGAAATAACACTGCACTCACAACAATATTGTGGATGCCGTGAGCGTTGGCAATCTGACGGGGTAGGCTTGATGATGTCTCGGATACCAGGGTAGCGAAGGGAGAGAGAAAAGGCAGAAATAACAAGACGCCGATGCCATTATGAAGAATTTGGGCAATGGCCGCTCGTTTAGAGGCAGGGGAAAGCCGCAGCGATGCAATGACACCGGTGATGCAGGTGCCGATATTGGCGCCCAGGATGAGCGCAATAGCCCCAGGCAAGGTGATAACCTGGCTTATCCCCATGGCGACAATCAACCCGGTGACAGCTGAACTGCTTTGTACCACAGCAGTGGCGATGGTACCCGCAATAATCCCAGAGAGATAATTCTGCCCCATATGGGCCAGCCATTTCTGGGCAGCGGGTGCAGTCGCCAGAACTTCAAGCGCGCCCGACATAGTTTGCATCCCAACAAATAGTACGCCAAATCCCAGGATTACTTCACCTAGTCGTTGCCAGGATCGTTTTGAAGTAAATTCCATCATCCCCAATCCGAGGGCGATGAATAAGAATGAGAAGTCACCAACTTTAAAGGCAATGATCTGTGCGGTCAAAGTTGTGCCAATCTCTTGACCCATCATCACCCCTATAGCCTGTTCTAGTGTCATCAGGTTGGCGTTGATCATGCCGATCATCGTTACCATTAATAAGCTGCTGCTCTGGATCAGCGCTGTGGCAATTGCGCCGAAGACTGCTCCTTTAATTGGACGGTTAGTCATACGATCCAACCATTCCTGCAGCCGGTGGCCGGCGATTTTCTCCATACCGCCGCTGAGCACACGTACGCCGTATAAAAACAGGGCCATGCCGCCCAAAATTTGAACAATACTAATCATAGTTTGCCTTGATAAACTCGATGTGTCTCCTACACTCTCCAAGATAAAACTGTGGAGATCCCTCGACTTACAATTCCAACTAGATCAAAGATATAACCACGGAAACTTGACATGTTTTTGTATTTACTCGCTTGATAGCTCGGCTTGCAACAATTTGTCCATCGCCACAAACAAATCTTCATCCTTGCCTGCTTTGATCAAAGTTGCTGCAGCATAGTTATGACAGACATCAATCGAACCATTTACTTTTTTTTAGTTGCCTTCGGCATGAGATAAGCTAAGATCGCATCTGAAAAACCTTCCAGTTCATCAAATGTAGGTTTCTTGAATTCAAGTTTCAATCAACACAGTTGCTTGTGAGTTGAAACTATCGTGCAGAATGACTTAATTCTATCTATAAACTATCGCAAAGACTATCTTACTCGGGTAACTGGTTTATTCATACCTTCATGATTAGGTGAACTGACTCTCAGGTGTCTCAGCCCTGCTTCTTCTTGATCCCTACTGAATATTCCTTGATAAAACTATCAGTACGCCACTTTCCGGACCCTTGATGCTCTGATAATTACCTCAACAATGACTTAACCTTGGCAATACTTCCCTAGGTCAGCTTCATCACCACCATGCCCAATATGTCCGCGACCTTGTCCGCCTGGTCCGCCATATTGGAGACATGCCGGTACACTTCCCTGCGACGAAGCATAACCATCAGGGGACTGAAATCCTTTGCTTGTGTAAACAGTTCCCCAATGGCCACACGGTAGAGGTGTTCCACTTCGTTCTCAATCTTTTTGGCCCGTCTGGCGTGATCCCCTGCCACCCGGGGGTTGGCAAACAGGCGGTGAAATGCCATTTCTAGTTCTTCCGTCGCTTCCCTGGTCAGCTTCACCATGTGAATCAAATGTTCATCCACTTCAATTTCCAGCAGCTGCATTTCCTCCACGGTTGTGTAGCAATAATCCATAATATCATCTATATAAAGCGATATCATAAAGATATCTTCCCTGTCCAGCGGGGTGATAAAAGTATTATGCAGCTCATCAATCAAGATGCGGCGGATTTCGTCCGCTTCGATCTCTTTCACCCGCATCTGGTCAATGGCTTTATCTTTGAGCTCGGATTTACCGAGCCATTTTTCAAGCAGCCGAAGGCCTTCCACTGTGATCTGAGTTTGCTCAATTAATAAACCAACAAATTTGTCTTCTTTCTTCCCGCGTTTAAATACACCTGCGATACCCATTATTTACCTCCATTACTTGACCCTTCCCTTCTCTAGCCTTCTCAAGGGATGAGGTATTCAACAAGAAAATACAAAAGTGCCGCTAATCCTGCCGTCACCGGTACGGTCAGGAACCAAGCGATTAAAATGTCACTCATCACTCCCCAACGAACCATGGATTTTCGGTGGGCCGCCCCGACCCCGATAATAGATGAACTGACAACATGCGTTGTACTGACCGGACCACCGAATAACGAGGCACCGAGAATGACCACCATCGATGATAGCTGTGAGGTGAAGCTGTGTATGGGCCGAATCCTGTAAAACTTCCCACCCAGGGTATGGATAATCCTCCATCCACCCATTGCGGTGCCAACCCCGATCGCAGTCGCACTGGCCAAAATGACCCACCAGGGAACAATAAATACCTGCTGATAACCCAGCACAACCAATCCCATAGTGATGATCCCCATCGTTTTCTGTGCATCATTGGTTCCGTGACTGAGCGCCAGGGTGAAGGCTGTGGGAATTTGAGCGTACTTAAAGATTAAGTTGGCTTTGGGTGTCGCATTCCGAACAGCCCACATGCTGACACGCATGGTAACTTGTCCTAATAAAAATCCCAGAACCGGTGATAAAAAGAGTGCCAAACCAATCAATGCCAAGCCTTCGAATTTTAAGGCTTGCACACCGGACCCTACCACCACTGCACCGACGATTCCACCGATCAGGGCATGCGAAGAGCTGGAAGGAATTCCAAAAAACCAGGTGATCAGATTCCAGATACTGGCACTTAATAAAGCAGCCAATACAACTGCGATGGTAATTGAACTGAGCAACGCAACATCCTTCCCAATGGTATTGGCCACGGCCACACCAAATACGAAGGGGCCGATAAAATTTGCCGTACTGGCGATGAGCAGCGCAGCTGTAGGCGTCATTGCCCGGGAGGAAATCATGGTCGCCACAACATTGGCGCTGTCATGAAATCCATTTAGAAAGTCAAAGATCAATGCTAAGACGATGAGAACAATAATTAATATGTGTTCCATATACAATTTTCCTCGAAACCACAGAAGGGCAATTCAATTGAAAGCCCCAGAAAGAGAGCAGGAAAACTCTCAGAAAGCCCGGGGTGTTCCTTTTGGAAAATATATTATAACCAAAAATATCAATCTCTGGGGTTAGAGTTGAGGTATCTACATTTATTCAACTAAATCAGGCCGGTCGAGACATCAGCTGCCGCTCTGTGCCAAATACAGTGAAACTTCCTCCTGACAGAGAAACCGGATTAAATACAAGGCGGCAGCAAGATTAATTGTTGCTGCCGCCTTATTATTTCTTCTCCCCCACTCATCGTTCCGGGCTTTTCGGATATCATTTCTTTAGCGAAAATCCATTCACCCGTCTTCCATTTATTGAGGAAACCCAAAAAGTAGCGTTTATTTTACAAACTCATTAAACTCTTCAACTGTCATATCTGCCCCGGTAAGAACATTATAGTAGAGGACATAATCCGCAGCTTCAACATCATCCTCGACATAAACCAAGCAATCAGCGACTGCAAAAAATAGTTTTCCAGTCTCGTCCTCATAATCCGCTTTAATTTCCATCATATCTTCAAGATCCTCATCGGTAAATCCCTCCCCGTCCGTTAAGGCTAAAAACGCCACGATATCTTCTTTTCCCTCAAAATAGGGCACTACTCCTTTCCCGGCAACTAAATCCTGCATATTAGCTGCCCGATTGGGATTTCCCGCGTCATCTGTGATGCCTTCATAACCGTCCATGGGTGCCGAAGCAAGGAGTTCATAAATAACTGCAATATCGAGTTCTTTGCTATGAAAAGTGTTTTCCCCATAAAGAAGATCAGCATCATACCCCTCGTCCCAAGAAGCAACCGAGTAAGTTTGGGCAGCATATTCGTCACTCACCCCGGGAGCTCCATCAAAAGCAACCCACTGCTCTCCAATCTTCACTTCTGCCCGGTAGTGTGACCAGGTCTCTCTTGAGGATTGGCTGATATGATCATAATCAATATTCAGCGCTTGCTCGTTAAGACGGGGCAAGATAGCCTCATATTCGTCTTCACTCATACCCGCCCCTTTTTGGAATTGGGGATTTAGATCAGACATTAAGGTTTTGTAAGCGGCAACACGAACGTCCAGGTCATAGTAACTTGCCATGGCAGTAAAAATCGAGGCATAGTCCCAGCATAACCCATAGATTTTTCCATCAGCCATTCTGCGGTCCTTAACCATATCACTAACCGTATAGATGCCTGGTAAGAAATAATTCCAACGCATGGGGTGGGAAATATCAGCTTGTTGATTTGGATCTCCAATATAATGCATATTAATATTCTGCCAATTTATTATCATTTGAGCAATTTCCTGATCCGTCCCAGAAAAACCGGCGGCTCCAAGATCTATCATTTCTTCTTCTGAGAACGCTTGATAGGGAATAAATATCTCAAATTGCTCGACTATTCCCCCAACATCCTCCACTTCTTCTGCCTCTTCTTCAGTCTCCGGTGCCTGCGTTGGTTCTTCTGTAGGTGCCGGAGCAGGCTCTTCCTCACTTTCCGCTGAAACTTCTTGCGGCGGATCCAGATTCACTTCTGGCCCGGTTGAATTTGGGGAACAAGCAGATATCACGAACAAACAGGCAATAAGTAAAACAAGGGTTCTCTTCATGATTAAACATCCTCTCTATGACAGTGGCTAATTATTTCACCTTATTATAGTAAGCGGAAGGTTGCCCACAAGCACTTATTACAAATTCTGACAAAGTTGTAAACTATCAAAAGAACGTCAACTCTTCGTTCGCCACTCTTTGGGGACTGGGGTTCTTCCTTTGTGTGTCAGAATTGGGTGTCCTGGTTTAATTAATTCATGGCACAACTAGTGTTGTTAGTTTATTTACCAAACAACTTACCCAAAATATTTTTTAATCTATTGTTGTCTCGTGGAAATAGCAACCAGGGTAATAAACAATCGGGGTTGGTTTTAGAGAGGAATTTGAATTGTAAATTCACTTCCCTGATCTTTTCCATCGCTGGTGGCCTCAATCTTTCCACCGTGCGCGACCACCAGGGCCTGGGTAATCGCCAGGCCAAGTCCTGATCCTCCTGTTCTCCGATTTCGATCCGGATCTACCCGGTAAAACCGGTCAAACACAAAAGGCAAATGTTCTTCATCGAGGCCTATGCCGTTATCCTTGACCGACAGGAACACCTGATCCTCGCCTGTATAGAATTGAACGGTAACTTCTCCCCCATTGGGCGTGTGGCGAATAGCGTTATTTAACAAGTTGTTTAAACATTGGGTTAACCGGGCACAATCCCCCTGGATAGAGGGGGCGGTCTCTGGGAGATCAAGGATCAGGGTGATTCCTTGATCTTTAAAAATTGGCGCATAGATAGCGGAAACGTCCTTGACCAACTCGATAAGATTCACTTCGCTGCTGTTTAATGAAAATTGTTTGGCTTCTAAGAGCGCCAGATCATGCAAGTCATCTACCAGCCGTGAGAGCTGGCGAGTCTGATCATACAACCTCGCCACTTCAATTTTATCTAACTTATACACATCGTCCAGAATTGCTCTCAAATTTCCCTGGATAACTGTCAATGGGGTCCGCAATTCATGGGCAATATCAGCCAGCATATTATTTCTAAGAACATCTGCCTCTTCCAGTGCCTCAGCCATGGCATTAAAGGCAATGGCAACTTCTCTGACCTCTTGACTTCCTTTTACCTCAATACGTTGAGATAAATCCTGCGATCCGACTGCTTTGGCAGCTTCAGCTAATTTATGCAGAGGTGCAGCTAATCCTCTACTGCTGATTACCCCCACCAGGATACCTACCATGGAAATGGATAAGAGAACCCGAAACAAACCAGTAACCAGGCTCATCCTGGGATAATTTACCAATCTGGTGTATAGGTTTGTCGGACCTGCTTCTGTCGTCGTACTATCTATTATTTCTTCACCTTGGGAATAACCAATATTGATTTCTTCCGCCTGGATTGTCAGGTAGACGACCGTTGGAATCAGGAATAAAAAGACCACAATCACGACATAGGTTAAGCTGATTCTTACCCACATTTGATTCATTCAGAATGGTCCTTTAATCGGTACCCAACGCCGTGAATGGTCTGGATATAGGATGGTGTTTTTGGGTTGCGATCAATTTTTCGTCGCAGGTTCTTAATATGGGAATCCAGTGTTCGTCCCATCCCTTCCGAGCGGTACCCCAGGGCTTTCTCTGCCAGTTCATCCCGGGTAATTACAAATTCGGGGTTTCTCATTAAAACTTTGAGCAGCTCAAATTCTGATGGAGTCAGATCAGTATTTTCGCCTTGCACAGTAAGTTCCCTTTTGCCGACATCAAGGTGTAAACTTCCTACCTGTAATATTTTCAGGGCCGGGGATCCTTTCTGAAGTTGGCTGCGGCGCAGCAAAGCCCGTACCCTGGCCACAACTTCCCGGGGATTAAATGGTTTGGTGATGTAGTCATCAGCGCCAATTTCCAGGCCTACGATTTTGTCGTTGTCTTCCACTCGAGCTGTAAGCATGATGATTGGCGTGGCTGCTAACTGGGAATCAGAACGAACCAAACGGGCCACATCCCAGCCGTCACGGTCGGGAAGC
>JAUWEC010000146.1 GCA_030608465.1 Chloroflexota bacterium | reverse complement strand
GTGGCATCCAGCGCAAAGGAAATCATCCGCTTACTGGTTAAAATGCCGGAAAATTCCCTCTGGGACAATCAAACCACCAGCAATATAGAAAATATGGAAGACATCTTCCGCCTGACATTTGAAGAATCCTACCGGGAAATTACAAAAGAACAGGGGAAGGATCCAGCCTCCTGGAAATGGGGAGACCTGCATACGATCACTTTTTACAATCAGGTAATGGACAGCTTCCCTTTCATCAATACTGCCTTCAACAGGGGCCCATATCCGGCATCTGGTGGAAACGATATTATCAACGCAACGGGCTGGGATCCGGCTATTCCCTACCTGGTTGATTGGCTGCCGTCGATGCGGATGATTGTTGATCTCAGCGATTTATCAAACTCGCTCGCAATTCATACCACCGGGCAGTCGGGACATGCCTATCACCCCCACTATATAGATATGGTTGACTTGTGGCGGACGATTCAATACCATCCCATGCTTTGGAACCTTCAAAGGATTGAACAGGAAACGGAATCTCTGTTAATTCTCACTCCTTAATTCTTTTTCTTGAATCTGATCAAAATGCCTATTTGGGGCTGCCTGATAAAGCAGCCCCTATGTATTTAACTCAAACCCTTCAATATTAGGCGATTACCCCCGCCAGGGTGCTGCGCAAAAATCGCAACTAAGGTCTTTCGTCTTAACTCACTTCGACAGGCTCAGTACGGGCAGGACGGGCCCTTCGACATTGCTCAGGATAAACTTTGACTTCCGTCGACGCTGAAAATTCCTGGCAATATGATTGATAGTCGAACCGTTAAGCGTCTCTGGAGAGAGAGTTTATCGAAGGACCCAGTGAAACTCCTTCTACGACTTTAGTCGGAACTCCTGCAAGAGCAGTCGGAACCCCATTACACGATAGGCAATCGCCCTACTAATATTCCCCACAGACAACATTCGAACGTTTTAACTTTCAAACCTTTTAACCTAACTCGAGTCACCAAGTCACATGGTCTCAGATGAGTTGCCCCTTGTCAGGATAAGGGTCATTGTGTATAATGTAGAACAAACGTTCTATTCAAACGCTACTGGCAGATATGTTCCCAACCCGTGTTGTAGATTCTCTCAAATATCTTATTTTCCCAGCCCAGTTTGTCAAATTGGACCAGCCGCTGAGCTTGGCTCTGGCCCGGCTGGCTGAGGAAGAAAAACAGTCTCTGAATGAAGTAGGAAAAAAGATGTTAAGTTTTGCTCTGCAGCACCGCCAGGAAGCGGCGAAAAATCTGAAAACCTGGCAATCTCTCACTCCACGTGAAAAAGAAATCACCGCCCTGGCCTGCTTAAGCTACACCAACAAAGAGATAGCAGACCAGCTGATCATCTCCCCGGCCACTGTCAAAACCCACCTGCGCAATGCCAAACGCAAATTCGGGCTGCGCAGCAAACTTGAGCTCCGCAAAATCCTGGCCGATTGGGATTTCTCGCAGTGGGCAGCCTGATCTGCCCTCCTCCTTTGGGGTAGCCCTTTTTTCATCCCTGATTTCAGCCAAACGGCGATAGCGCTGTCCCTTCCAACCTGATAAGGTTGGGGCATGGAACTTATCACTATACCCCATTCCCCTACTCTGCAGCTGTTGGTCGCTCCTTCTTCTTTCCAGCGAAAAGCAGCCATCACCTTTATTGCAGAACTGGCCCAAACCGGTCCGGTCCGCGTGCTGGATGGGGGCAACCGCTTTGATGTCCTGAGTTTAAACCGAGAACTCAGGCGAAAAGACCTCTTGCTCTACACAGCGCTGGAGCGCATCCAGGTCGCACGGGCTTTTACCTGCTATCAGATGACAACTCTGTTGGAACAACCCGCTCCCGGCGGAATTCCAACGCTGGTTCTGAATCTGCTCACCACTTTCCAGGACGAGAACACATCGCTTCCCGAACGCCTCAGGCTGCTGGAAACCAGCCTGTATCATCTGCAAAAAACGGCCCGGCACAGCCCGGTTTTACTGATACTTCATCCCCAACCCACGGAAGAGCCTTTCCTGGCTCTCATCAGGGAAACCGCTGACCGGGTTTGGGTTTTCGAACAACTTCACCATCCCCCCGTTCAACTTTCACTGCTTTGATAGGAGCCCCTATGGGACGAACTGTATCCCCAATTACCCAAACCTTCCTGCAGGAACGCGCAGCCTTTGCCCGCTTCCGCCGTGCCCTGCGGAGAAGCGACCAACGCGTGCTGGACGACTTGTTTGTCTCAGCTCAAAAACACCTCTCCGCCGCTTCGTACGCTTCCCATGCGCTGCCATTTGAAACCTTCCTGCTGTCCATGCTGCTGGAAGAACACAAAGAGATCATCCGCTTAAGGCGAGAGGTCGCAGAGATCCGTCATGTCATCCAGGAATGAATTCCACGGCTGGCTGCTGGACATTTACCCGGATCCCGCCCAGGGAGTAATCCTGTGGCTGCTGGATGAGGACGGCATCAGACGCCACCGACTGCACCAGGCTTTCCCAACCGCCTTCTACGTTCACAGCGATAACGGCAGTCTGCGGGCTTTGTGGCGCTATTTAAAGTCTTTGTCGCTTCCTATCCAGTTGTCGCGCGTTGAGCAGCAGGATCTATTTAGGGAACAGCCCCTCCCAGTTCTGAAAGTACTGACCAAGACACCCAGTGCGCAAGAGCAGCTCTTTCACCACCTGAAAACAAGTTTTCCGGATTTAACGTATTACAATGCCGACATCCCGCTTGCGATCCGTTATGCAGCTCAGACCCATGTTTTCCCCCTGGCGCGCTGCTGGGTGCTGGCCACTGACGAGGGGGAGGTAGAGGCACTGGAAACCCTCGACTCTCCCTGGATGATAGATACCCCTCCAGTTCCCCTGCGGGTGATGGTTCTAGCTCCCGACTGTAATCCGGATCATAGGGAACCTGTCGAACTCAAAGTCCATCTGGAGGGAAAACACTACCGTTTCCCCTTCAAGGAAGAACGGGGGCTGCTGATCAAACTCCGAGCCCTGCTCCGCCGCTACGATCCCGATCTGCTGCTTACCGTATGGGGAGATAACTGGCTGATCACAAAACTTCACCAACTGATGGAAAAACACCAGATCACACTCCCCCTGAGCCGGGAGCAAGGCCGTGGCGTCGAACGCCGGGAAGAGCGCTTTTATCATTCCTACGGTGGGGTGATCTACCGCGGTCCTCAGGCGCGCCTGTTTGGCCGGATCCATATTTCCACAGAAAACACCGTTATGTATCATGATTATGGGCTGGAAGGAGTGTTTGAAATGGCCCGGGTTACCGGCCTGCGGATTCAGACCGCAGCCCGGGTCTCTCCTGGCACCGGGATTTCCTCAATGCAAATCCTGACTGCCCTGCGCCAGGGAGTTCTGGTTCCCTGGCACAAACAGCAGGTGGAGCGTCTTAAGACAGCGTACAGTCTGCTCCAGGCTGACCGAGGAGGCATGGTCTACCAGCCGACGATCGGTCTCCATTCCCAGGTAGCAGAAATTGACTTCATTTCCATGTATCCCAGCATCATGGAACACTTTAATATCTCCCCGGAAACCGTAGGAAAAAGCGGCGCTAACGGCACTTTTGTGCCCGAACTGGAAATGACTATTGATCAGGACCACCGCGGGCTGGTTCCTGACACTCTGCAGCCACTGCTCGAAAAAAGGATTAAGCTCAAACAGGCATTGGCCGGCATGAACCCGAAAGATATCCGGTATCTACCTTACCAAGCCCAATCATCAGCCCACAAATGGCTGCTGGTGACCTGCTTTGGATACCTGGGGTATAAAAACGCCCGGTTTGGACGAATCGAAGCCCATGAAGCAGTTACCGCCTATGGTCGAGAGGCGCTGCTGCGGGCTAAGGAAGCTGCCGAGGATTTGGGGTACCGGGTTCTCCACATGTATGTGGACGGTCTCTGGGTTCAAAAAGAAGGGGCTTCCAAAGTAGCTGATTTTCAGCCCTTGCTGGAAGAAATTCTAAATCGCACCGGCCTGCCAACCAGCCTGGATGGCGTTTACCGCTGGATTGCTTTTTTAAGTTCACGCCCAGATCCCCGGGTGCCTGTGGCCAACCGCTATTTCGGCCTGTTCCAAAACGGCACCTGGAAGGTGCGGGGAATTGAGATGAGGCGTGATGACACTTCACGCTGGGTAAAAAATATCCAGCTGGAAATGCTCAATCTGCTCGCAAATGCTCCGGATGCCGGAAAGCTGGTGGAACAATTGCCGCGTATTCACTCCCTGCTGCAAACCAGATTGGCAGCTTTGAGGGAGCAAAAGGTTTCCCTGGAAGAACTGTTGATATCCCAAAAGTTAAGTAGAACACTGGGAGAATACAAAGTGCTCTCCTCGGCAGCCAGGGCCGCTGCCCAGCTGGAAGAAATCGGCAAACACCTGATCCCAGGACAGCGGGTTCTGTTTCTCTATACCCGGGGAAAGCCCGGTGTGTATGCTTGGGATCTTCCGGAACGCCCGGATCCCGGTGTGATAGATACAGATCGATATGCGGAACTGCTCTGCCGGGCAGCATTTACCATTCTCCAGCCGCTGGGGATTGAGGAGCAAACCCTGCGCTGGTGGATGTTCACCAATGCCGGATATGGTGCTCCTCCGGGATTTTTACCCGACTCCTGCTCACAGGAAATTCCTCTGTTGGGAGATTTTTTTCTTCCGACACCCCCTCTTGGACTAAGTAATCCTCTAATCTGATCCGGTCTGCAAGCGTTGAATGGCAAGGAGTCAGTTGAATACACCCCTGTCAATCACCTTGACACAATGCCTGCCACTCCGTATAATCTACCTGCTGTATTACAAAGGAATTCTCACGATTATTCGTGTTGAGATAAATGCAGGAGATAATGATATGACACCTCTACCAAAACAACGAATTTCCCGAGGTCGAAAAAACCGTCGTCGTGCGCATGATGCGTTAAAACCGAAGCAGTTGGTGCAGTGCAGTAATTGCGGTGAAAAACGTCTTCCGCACCGAGTTTGCCCCCATTGTGGTTTTTATCGAGGCCGCGAGGTTATAGCAAAATAAAAGGTTACCTGTTAATTTTAAAAATTCCTCGGACTGGCCGTGACTCTCACGGCCGTCTGTGTTTTAATCATCAATAGGTTATAATAGGAAAAGTCCATATTTGAGCGTTAAGTCAACAACTTGGGAGTAATTATGGCAACAACTGAACGTCCCCCGGGAAAGACAACCATCGCCCCTGGTGTTCTGGCGACAATTATCAAATTAACCGCGCTTCAGGTGGACGGTGTCAGCCGCCTGGCACAAATCCCCAGCAGTATGAATACGTTATTCAGCCGTAATCGCGATGAAGGTGTGGAAATCACAGTTGAAGATGACGGTCGGGTTTACGCAGATTTGCACTTGATTCTTACTGACAAGGTCGAGATCCGCCAAACAAGCAAAAAAGTCCAGGACGAGGTTTCCGAGGCCATTTCCAAAATGGTTGGCATGGATGTGGGATCGATTAATGTACACATCGAGGATATTGATTATCAGAACAACCAATCCCTCGAGGACTGAGCAGCATGAAGGACCGAACCAGGGCGCGCGGGATTGCTCTCCAAGCTTTGTATGAATTGGACATCACCAATCACCCTGTTGGCAAGGTTTTAATCGAACGTATCGCAGATTCTGAGTTGGATGAGAACCTGGTATTATTTTTCCGATCAATCGTTCTGGGAGTTTGGCCAATCCGTCAGGAATTAGACAGTTTTATCGCCGAGCATGCACCTGATTGGCCGTTAGACCAGGTGGCAATTATTGATCGAAATATCCTCCGAATTGCCCTCTGGGAATTTGCTGTGGCTGACGACACCCCGCTGAAAGTGGCAATCAATGAAGCAGTAGAATTGGCAAAAACATATGGTTCTGACAGCGCTCCCCGCTTTGTAAACGGCGTGCTGGGCAGCCTGGCTGACCGCCAAAGCGAAATAACACAATACCTTCAGCAAATTCAATCTCAAAAAACAGATTAATCATTATGAATATATTCGGTATTGGCCCCCTGGAAATTATTTTCGTCTTAATAATTGGAATCCTGTTTTTGGGTCCGAAAGGAATGATCGAAGCTGGTCATAAATTAGGTAAATTTATGCGGTCAATCATCCGCTCCTCCTGGTGGCAGAATGTTCGCCGAGGAATGAATGAAATCCAACATCTACCCCAGCGCTTAATGCGGGAAGCTGAACTTGAGGAGCTGAACGAAATCAAGAAACTGACAAAAGACAGCTTGTCGAGTATAGGAAATAAGGATTTAATAAACGCATCCTCCTGGGCTGGATATTCCCCTTCCTTACCTGCTCAAGAAAAAGAATTGGAATCAGGACCGGGAAAAGATTCTGATCTGGAAAAGAACACAAATTAATATTCAATGAATTAATGGCTGGTTATTTATTGGTTTTTAGTCATATCAGCACTTTTTAGCAGAAATTAATTTAGTAGCAGGGTCCTGAGTTTTTTTCTGCAAAATATGGGGAAAGCTATCAATGTTTTTCCCTAAGCTACCCGGTTCCACATCAACCTTCAGACCATAAAATGAAAATATATATTTAACAAACGCAGCATCCCTTGAAATTGAATGGATATCTATTACAATTCGAATATGACAATGAAGAAATCTTCACCACTGTAGGAGGATGCGATAAGGTAATCATGAGCCCCGAAATTCCTGGGTGCAATCTCCGTAGTTGAAATTAGACTGACCAAGCAATTGAATAACCGACAATTCGACCTTATTCCTTAAATGAGGAGTGTTCTATGAACAGTCGTGTGGCCATCATCGGAATAGGCTGGACGGATTTTCGTCCAACTTCTTCTGACCTTTCATACAAAGAGATGATGTATGAGGCAGCAGTACGAGCCTACGCCGATGCTGATGTTGACCCCAGACAGGACATTGACAGCTTCGTTACAGTAGCTGAAGATTTCCATGAAGGGACGAGTATTTTCGATGAATACGTACCGGATCAAATTGGTGCGGCTCTGAAATCAGTCCATACGATTCCCGGCGATGGTTTGCATGGACTGGCATCCGCATACATGATGATACGCACTGGACAATTCGATCTGGTTGCGCTTGAAGGTCACAGTAAAGCTTCCAATATTTTGACTCCTGCCGGGATAACCGCATATGCACAAGACCCTGTGCACAATCGTCCTATGCGCTTCAACACCCACTTTGTCGCTGGATTGGAGATGAACCGCTACCTGCACGAGACCGGAACAACCCGTGAACAATGTGCGGCTGTGGTGTCCAAAAATCACCGCAATGCTAAGAACAATCCAATTGCAGCTTTCGGAGGGGATGTAGAATTAAACGACATCATGGAAGCACCATCGCTATCGTGGCCACTTAGCATTTACGAGGCTTCTCAACATGCCGATGGTGCGATCGTTATGGTGTTAGCCTCCGAACAAAAGGTTAAGGAACTCTCCAAAAAACCGGTATGGATAATGGGTGTCGGTTGGTGCAACGATTCGGTTTCATTGGAATATCGCACCTGGGGAGAAGCGATTTATACCCGCGAAGCGGCTCG
>JAUWEC010000225.1 GCA_030608465.1 Chloroflexota bacterium | reverse complement strand
ACCATACCCGGTTTGATTGGATGATCTGTTTTAATCCGTTCATTGATTTTCTTGTAGTTCCTCTATTCCTTTTACAAATCTTTGGATATTCTCCACAAAGGATTTGCCATTCCCGGCAGCTACAAAATCCAATTGGCATTGATTATCCTGATAACCCAGAAGTTTTAATAGATTCCTGGTTTCTAGAAAAACCTGCTTGATTTGTTGACTGCCAGTTTCATAATGGCATTCACCTTCAAGACAACCCAGCAGATACACACCTTTGGCACCTTTCTCAAACGCCTTTAGAATTATTCCCGGAGTGATGCGCCCCAAACAGGAAAGCCGGATCGGGTGTACCGAGGCTGAATAGGATCTTTTTTCTGCACCCGCTGCCTCAAGTCCGCTGTAGGCATTCCAGTTACAGGTAAATAAGATGATTTTTGAACCCTTTTTTTGTATCTTCATATCAACTCAAGATCGCACCCAGCATCTCTTCCAGCTGTATATCTGAAGCGCTTTTAGATGTAATCGCTCCGGAGGGGCAAAGAGCAGCACAGATGCCGCAGCCCAAACACAATTTCGGATCAATCCGTGAATATCGTCCAGAAGCTTCCTCATAAATATCCGGTATACCAAATCCACATACTTCAACACAGGTTCCACACGCGCGGCAGCGGGATTTATCAACCTCGGCCGCGGAGGAAGTAGTCAGGCTGTTAATCCGACTTATCCAGGCAGCAATCCGGGCCGCTGCAGCCCGACCTGAAGTCCCGGCATCCACTTCGGGTGGTGTAACAATCACTCCATAATCCAGTGAGTTGGTCTTATTGTTTAACAAAGGAAGAAGAGATCGTCCATCCGGCATCTTGAGGACATCCCTAAACTTCCCCAGTTCCTCTTCATCTCCTGGAGTTATGACCAGTAGATCAGCCCGCGCTTCAGATAATTCATTATTAATTTGGAAGTGACCACCAACCCGCAGGATCTCAGAAGGGATATGCTCGGTTATCTCTGCGGATATGCCTAGTAAATTAAGTGATGAGCTGCAAACCTGCCCAGCAGGACCGTTTCCAAGTATCAAGACCTTTTTTGGATCCAGAGAGAAAAGCGGTTCCCCAGACTCTGCAAATCGCAGTCGCGCCAGAGCGGTTTTTATCAGGGATTTCGCAGTCGCGGTTGCTTTTTCCGGGTTATCCATATGCACCCAGGCACACTGCTCCCGGATGTTTACAAATTCAATGGGCGTGATGGCTTTCAGGGATGAAAATACTCCCAGATTCTCTTTACAGCGCAGGCGCTGGTAAGTACAGCTAAAACAAACTTGATCCAGGGAACAGCAGGTACAGGCCGCCAGAATCACTTTGCTCAGGTTTTGCTCTTGAATAATTTCTCTCACTTCATCAGCAGCTTCTTCAAAACAAGAAAAAGGCATCTCCTGGGTGTGGACTATCCCGGACCAGCCGGCTGCTTCTTCAGCGAGGGAACGGGTATCCACAATTTCGGAAATCTCTCCACCGCACTGACAGAGGAATAATCCGATTCTGTCAGTGATATTCTCGGGTGAAATTTCCGGGGAGAGGATTTGGAGCGGTTTGGCAGGAATTACTTTCAGATTGCTCATCACCTGGAAAGCGGCAGCCGATCCTGCATACATATCATCCGCAGGAATCCGATAGATATTCAAATCATCAGACTCTGTCATTGAATCATCCGCTATTATCACAGCATCGAAATCCAAGACAGTCCTTGATCCGGTCTGATTATGGATCACCGCCCCCGGTTCACACACCTCTACACAGGCCATGCACTCACTGCAGGGTCCGCAGATCAGGCAGCGTCCTGCTTCTTGAAGCGCTGCTTCTTCCTCGAGAGTCAAATCTACTTCACTAAAATTGTTTTCCCGATCGCTCACGGGTAGGCGAGGAACCAATGTCCTATTTATCCTGGCTTCTTCTCTCTGATCAATCCTGATTTGCATTTCTTCCTGGCTAAGAATTACTTCCGGGAGACTCTGCAATTTAATCTCGAGTGATTTCCCCTCCAGGAAATGGTCGATTGCCTGAGCAACATGGTGCCCTTCCCCCACAGCATCAACTACAAAAAAGGTGGTTCCACGACGGACGTCTCCTGCGGTAAATACACCTTTCATAGTTGTCATCATCTGGCTATCAGTCTTTATTCCTTGCGGTGAAAGCACAGCAATCCGTTCATCTTTCGGTAAAAATGTAAAATCCGGCCTTTGCCCAACGGCCCAAATCACCAGATCCCCGGGAATAAGATGTTCCGTGCCGGGAAGTTCAGTGAACTGGCGTTTTCCATTAATTACCTCTCCAACCTCTGCTTCCAAACATTCCACACCGGCAATATCACCGTTGTCGAGGACTACTTTTTTAAATACCCGCCCCCGGATGATATCAATACCCTCTTCTTCTGCTTCCTGGATTTCATTAAACGATGCCCTTAACCCTCTGCAGACAAGTCGAACTTCTGGAGTTCCCAATCGAACTGCCACCCTGGCAGTATCCATGGCAACATCCCCTCCACCCAGAACAATGATTTTTCTGCCACTGAGATCAATTTCTTCCCCCAGACACGCTCTCTTTAAGAAATCAAGACTGAGCCAGTTCGCCGGATGATCAGCATTTTCAATGGAAATTTTCACTGCCTGATGTGCACCTGTAGCAATAAGTACAGCATCATACCCATTTTTCAAAAGCCCGGGGATATCATCCACCCAGGTATTAAGCTTAAGTTCAACTCCTTCCGAAATGATCTGTTGAATTTCCCAGTCCAATTGATCATAAGGCAGACGATGGGGTGGAATGCCAACCCGCATCATGCCGCCCGCAGCAGAATTGGCATCATAAACTGTGACTGCATGTCCGCTGCGAACCAGGTCCCTAGCTGCAGTTAACCCAGCTGGTCCTGCCCCAATCACAGCTACCCTTTTCCCAGAGGAGAGTTTATTATTCTTATCCGAAGTAAGCTCCGGAGCTGCCGTTGGGTTTTCGGGTTGGTCATCTTTTTGCTGGTAAGCCCAATCTGCCACATAACGTTTCAGGGCCATAATATTCACTGCCTCATCAAACTTGCTTCGTGAGCAGGATTCTTCACAATAATGATTACATACCCGACCGCAAACCGAAGGAAACGGCAGCGCTGAATGGATCAAATCGTATGCTTCCCGGTACCGCTGTTGGGCGATCAACGCCACATAACCCTGAACGTGAATTCCTGCCGGACAGGCGGTGGTGCAGGGAGAAATGCCTCCCTTTTCAATCACTGCACAATCAGGCTGCCCATCCAGATAGATGGCTTTTCTACTAGTTCCGGGGACAGTAACCGGACAGACCTCAATACAAGCTCCACAAGCTGTACATTTTGAGAGATCAATATAGCGAGGGAACTGCTGCAGTACCGCCTGAAAACTCCCCTTTTCCTGGTTCAATTCCTGAATTTCGGTATTGGTCCAGGTTGAAATATTTGGGTGCTTAATAATCTCTAACAGCCGGCGGTTAACCAAATAACCGGGGAGAAGATATTCTCCGTTTTTCCCCATAAATGGACTGGGGTCAACGAGTTGTACCTTCAAGCCAATATCAGCAAGATCCAATGCTGCTTGTAATCCTGCCTGGCTGCTGCCGATGATGAGCACTTCTCTACCCATAGAGTTTTCCCCGCAGTTCCCAGTAAGGCGGCCAGAGAAACCTTT
>JAUWEC010000062.1 GCA_030608465.1 Chloroflexota bacterium | reverse complement strand
GTGATTCAAAAAATGGGTCCCATGGGTTTATTGGGAATGTGCGTGCCGGAAACTTATGGAGGATCTGAGCTGGATGCCATCAGTTCCGCTATCGCAATTGAGGAACTCGCCTGGGGAGACGGAGGTACCGCTCTTACGATTGAAGCGCATAATGAATTGGGATGCGCTTCTGTGGCGCTGTTTGGAACAGAGGATCAAAAACAAATCTTTCTTCCTCCAGTAATATCCGGAAAGGGGAAATTGACCTCCCTTGCTTTAACCGAACCCCAGGCGGGTTCGGATTTAAGAAATATCCAGACTAAAGCTCAAAAACAGGGAAACCAATGGATCATTCAAGGGTCAAAATCCTGGATAACCAATGCTGGGGAAGCAGATTTTATCGTCACACTGGTAAAAACCAACCCGGAGGAAGGATCCAGCGGAATGAGCATGATCATAGTTCCAACTGATGCGCCGGGGTTATCCGTCGCACCTCCAGAGAAAAAAATGGGGGCTGGAGGTACACACAGCCATGAAGTCCGGTATGATACCGTAAAAGTGCCAGCCGAAAACTTGCTCGGTAAAGAGGGAGAGGGACTGCAGCAAACATTGAAAATCCTCGATGGCGGACGAATCAGTGTTGGCGCCTTATCAGTAGGGATCGCTCAGGCAGCCCTGGAAGAGGGATTATCTTATGCAAAAGAACGGGAAACATTCGGAAAAACTCTCTCAGAACACCAAGCCATTCAGTGGCTGGTTGCCGATGCCTCAGCAGACATTCATGCTGCCCGTTTGATGGTATACTACGCGGCCTGGTTAAAAGATCAGGAGAAACCCTACACCCAGGCAGGAGCAGTGGCAAAATTATTCGCAACGGAAATGGCAGAACGAGCAGCCTACAGCGCCATCCAGATTCATGGAGCCTATGGATACAGCAGGGAATATCCGGTTGAAGCGATGTATAAGGCGGCCAGACTGATGACTATCGGAGAAGGAACCAGCGAAATCCAACGTATGGTGATCGCCAGGAAGCTCTTTGAAGAGGGACCGTTGAGAATTGAGTAAATATTATTCGAACAAATTGAAAATAACGATCAACAAACAAAAGGGCTGTGCCAAAAGTAATTAGCACAGCCCTTCCGCATATAACCCAAAACCCATCAACATTATGCGATTAAAATCGCAGCTTAGGGCTCTGCCGACCGTCGACCTTCATCGACGCTGAAATTCTCTAGAAATCCACTAAATAGACGAACCTTTCAGCACCCCTGGAGAGAGAGGATGGTCTAAGGGACGGGTTCGGGAGCTTGAAGATGCAACTGGCGGCTTTTTATCTTATTAAATATCTACTGTCCAATCTGTTCCAACAAGATGTCAATCCCCACCTGGATTTGCGCGTCAAAAGGCTCCTGCTTTAATCCCCAGGTGCCCAGTGGAGCGATAACATCAGGAGTAACACCTACACCCTCCAGAATTGTTCCGTCATTCAACGCCATGGTTGATACTGCCAGCCTGATCAGGGTTCCGTCAGCCAATATCCAACTAGTAATACCCTCGGTATTGCCGGCCGAGTTCATACCTACAATCGTTGCCCTTCCCAACTCTCTCATCGCTGCTGGGAAATAATCTGCCGCGCTGTGACTGCTGCCATCTGTAAGCACTACAACCGGTGTGGTTTCATTCCATTCCACAGGACCGCGGATCCGGTAGATAGTCCGCTGTTCATTCTCGCGCAGTTTTCCTACCGTCCCTACGATGCCTTCTGTAAATACAGCTACTGAATTATCTGGATTTCCTCCCGGATTATGGCGAACATCAACGATCAACCCATCCAGAGGTTGTTCAGTTTCCATATCTTTTATGCTCTCAAGAATTTCAAAATCTGCGTCGCCATCAAAATCTGGAACCCGGATGTATCCTATTCGCGGATCCGCATAGACAAGGCCGTAATACCTGTAGGGACAGTCACCCACACCACCCAGAGCCAGTGTGATGTCCACCGTTTCCTGATCCGGTCCCTGCCACACTGTTAATGTAACCTGGTCGCCACCGGATCCAAAAACCGCCCCGTATCGGTCATCCTGTGAGAAATCTTCGCCTTCTTTCTCAACCGGATCTCCATCGATGGCGGTGATGATGTCACCCCTGACAATACCAGCTGAAGCAGCTGAACTGAGTTGGCAGACATCCCAAATAAAAAGGTATTCATCCTCGCGGGAGGGTCCTGGCCAAATCACAATCCCCGTAGCGGGAAGCGGTTCCGCATCAGACCTGGTTTCTATCCCGAACTGTGCCCCCATATTTTCCGGGGGAACAAAGCGGCTGTGATCATCTTTCAATTCCCTGATCAGCTCTGCCAATAAAATCCATAATTCTTCCGACGAATTGAGGTCTTCAGCTTTGATTACATACTCATCATATACAGCATCCCAATCCACCCCGTTAAAATTTCCCCGAACATATTCCGCATTTACAATATTCCAGGCCTGCTTAACTATGCCTACATAGTCATCCGGACCTTCTACTTCGACACCTCCAACCGGTGTCGCATAGACGAGCGTAATCTGTGCACTTAATGCAGCAATGCTTGCCAAAGGACCGCCGTCAGGTGCCTCCGGTTCTACAGTCGGTTCAGCCGTGCTGGCACAAGCTGCAAAAATTATGCCGGCTATCAGTAGCCCTGCTGCTGCCCAAAGCAAACACTTCATTTTTTTTCTCCTCTTCTGCCTTGTTTCTCGATGCAAACCATTATGCGGCCAGTGGACGCTGATGGTTTTCTTCCGCCCTACTGTCATTTTCCAGTAATTGAACTGCATGAGGTAAAACCGGAGCAATAATCCGGAAATTCTCCAATGCCGCTTTGGGACTGCCAGGAAAATTGATGATCAGGGTCTTTTTTCTGATGCCAGCCACAGCCCGGGATAACATCGCATGGGGAGTAATTGTTAAACTTCCTGCCCGCATGGCTTCTGCCAGTCCTGATGCATTACGGTCCAGAATCTCTTTGGTAGCTTCAGGGGTGACATCCCGGGGGGAAAATCCCGTCCCCCCGGTGGTCAGGATCACATTGATTTTCCCAGAATCGGACCAATACCTTAATCTTTCTTTAATCTCAGAAATTTCGTCCGGAACGATACCAGTTTGGGTTACTTCCCAGCCATAATTGATGACTGCTTGCTGCAGCACGGGGCCAGACCGGTCTTCTCTCATTCCGCTGGATGACCTGTCAGATACAGTAAGGATGGCGAATTTTATCGACATCTTATTTTCCCTCTAGATAAGTCCTTCCCAGCTTCCGTGAATGCCATCATCAGTAACACCATAATAATAGCGGAAACCTTCCTGGGTTCGTTGGATCAAGTCATAACTTGTATAATTACCCCTCTTCTTCCGGGATATCAATCCCAGATCTCCCTGCCAGGAAATATCTTTCTTTTCCTTGGCCTTAGGGAGTTTTGAGTATTGGGAAATGGCATAATGCCATAAGCGCCGGGAGGATTGCAGGGTGACATTTTTTACCACATTGCCGTTCCGTAAGTCCCGGACGGTGTAATATTTTTCACCGCTCCGATTGGTTACGGAGACAATTTCCACACCAGTGCGGGGTGGATCATCAGGTTGCAGTTCGTTTTCATCAGAAACTATCTTGCTGACATCTTTTGATCTTGGAATTGGGAGCGGTTCAGCCTGCACATGAACCGGTGGGGCAGCTTTTTTCTTCTCTCCTTGGAAAACCATTTCAACAATTTCATCCCGGACAGCCATGCCGGTTTCTGTTTCCGTACGGAGATAAATTTTATTGTCATCCACCGCATAAGGTGGATCTTCTCCCCGGGGAATCATAACCTGGATGACCTTCTTTCCTTCCGTTTCCTGGACTTCAAATTTACATTCCAGTACCGGGCTGATGCGTTTGCTGATCTCTGACTTTAACTTTTCTATGCCCTGATTCGGACGGGGTATGCCTTCAAATGATTTGCCCTTTTCGGCTGATAAACCCAGATACAAGATACCCCCGTTAGAATTCGCAAAAGCGCAGACATCGGCAATGATGGAATAGAGAAAACCGCCCCGAACGGTGATTTTGTCATGAAAATCCTGGACAAAGGTTGCCCCTTCCTGCCGTGCATCCCGGATAAAGTCATAAGCTGGTTGAGAACTCAGCTGATGGGGTCGCGTCCGGGAGAAGTTGTTGCTTTCAAAGAGCTCCCGTAATGCTTGAAAACTCCTCTCCTTCAAGCGGACATCGGTTGTCCGGTCACCAACTCCCAGTTTATTCTGAAGAGCAGATCTCTTGGTCAGCAAATGAGCATCTGACCCCTGGATGCAGTGCATCCGGCGTGGATATTCTGGTTTATTTCCGCTGAAGAAAGACGCTGTAGAATGCCTGCCCTTCTTTGTCAAATCTGTCACTTCTATCGCAATCAAATTAGGATCCTGGGTATAGGCAATTTTCGTTTGCCCCCCGAAAGGAAAGCGGCGCATCGCAACCCCATTATTAGAGTTTGCATGTGCGGCAATTGCGATGCCGCCTGCGTCCTGGATGCTTTTATAGGCGGTTAACACATCTACACTAGCACCTACGGTAACCGAGCCTTCATCTAATTTTTCGGAAGGGATGTTTAATTCCAGCAGCAGGTGTTCAATATCCCTGACCGCTTTATCTTTCGGAAAAATGGCCAGGATATGAAAACCAAATGTAGCTGTAAATTCAAATCCGGGTAAAACCAGCACTCGTTTTAACAAGCGCTGGTATTCTGCCAGGCGAATTTCTTCCTCCGGAAGCAGGCGGTTGAGCTGTTGGAGCAGTTTTAATTGCTCAATTTCCTCCTGCATTCGGCGGTAACCTGCCACAGTGTTGTGATCTGTAAACGCAATAATATCCAGACCCTTTTTTGCCGCTTGTTTTAAAATATCCAAATATCCAATTTCCGGCTGTAAATAATCTTCAGATGCCGGTGTATGTAAATGTAAATCCATGGTGTACCAGGTTAATTCGGTACGTTTATTTTTTTCAGACACAATATCCTCTCAACTTTAGCAGCAAGGAGAATTTATCAGGAGAAATTAACCAAATTAACCGAATCCAGCTGTGGATTCAATTCAATTATCTCGCTGAAGTCCTTGCTATCTTTTATCTAATTTGCATCACAATGGGAACAATAAAAGGAGTTCTGTAACCAGAATTTTGTAATAATCACTCCAAAATAATCAATTTGTGCTTGGTATTGGAGTGGATTTTTTTTCTCCTAGCTGTTTGGTTATCCGCCTCAAACGGAATGTGTGTTCCTCATCGTAACTTTAATAATTATCTAATTTCACCCGGCAAACAGGTTTTTTTTCAATTCTGAATCCCCAACACTTAAAATTTGGATCAGATCTCACTTACTGAAGACTTTACCACCCAAAGTCTTATTTATGCCTTAGATTTCCTCTTTTTGGGGGGAGTCTTCTTTTTTGTTAATGCGGCTTCCAGGAGTTCTTCAACATTTTCAACAAAAATAAAGTTGATCTTCTCTAAAACTTCTGCTGGAATATCTTCTTCAAGATCTGCCTGGTTCTTTTTAGGCAGGATTACTGTTGTTGATCCAGCCCGATAAGCCGCCAGAACCTTCTCTTTTATGCCGCCTACCGGCAGCACCTGACCCCGCAAGGTAATCTCCCCGGTCATACTGACATTGCCTTTGACCGATCGCTTGGAAATCAAGGATACCAAAGCAGCTGCCATGGTAACACCAGCCGATGGACCATCTTTTGGTTGAGCACCGGCGGGAACATGCAAGTGAATATCCCGATCCTGGTAAAAATCCATCTCCAGTCCCAATTTGTCAGCCTTGGATCGCACATAGGAAAGCGCCGCCTGGGCGGATTCTTTCATCACCTCACCGAGAGATCCGGTGAGCTGGAAGTTGTTTTTACCGGGCATAGATGTGGCTTCAACAAACAGCACCTCTCCTCCTGTGGAGGTCCAGGCTAATCCGGTAGCCACTCCAGGCACTGATGTCCGATTGGCGATTTCTTCATCTCCGTAATATCTTTGCCGACCCAGGAATTCTGCGACTTCCTTGACACCAATTCTGACATTCTCAACTTTTCCTTCAGCGATCTGGGTGACTACTTTTCTGCACAGAGATCCGATTTCCCGTTCCAGGTTCCGGACACCGGATTCCCGAGTATAAGATCGGATGATCTTCTGCAGTGCTGGATCGGTGAAGGAAATTTCCTTTGATCTCAGCCCATTCTCTTTAATCTGACGTGGAATCAAGTACCCTTTGGCAATCGCTTTCTTTTCCTTATCTGTGTAACCAGATAATTTAATAATTTCCATCCGGTCCCGCAGAGGGGAAGGAATTGGTTCTAATAAATTTGCCGTGGTGATGAACATCACCTTCGAAAGGTCATAGGCTACCTCCAGATAATGATCTCTAAACTCACTGTTTTGTTCTGGATCCAGAACTTCCAGTAATGCGGAAGTTGGATCTCCGCGGTAATCCCGTCCTAATTTGTCGATTTCATCCATCATGAAGACAGGATTGTTTTTCCCTACCCGGCGGAGAGCCTGCAGAATCCGCCCCGGCATGGCACCGATGTACGTACGCCGATGTCCGCGAATTTCCGCTTCATCCCGAACTCCGCCCAGGGAAATGCGGATGAATTTCCGATCCAATGACCGGGCAATCGACCTCCCTAAAGAGGTTTTCCCTACCCCGGGAGGACCTACAAAACACAAAATTACGCCTTCCCGGATTTTGCGGATATCATCCTCATAGGTTTCTTCTATTTCACCTTCCCGTTCCTTGCGGAGTTTTCTGACGGCGAGAAATTCCAGAATCCTCTCCTTCACATCCTCCAGTCCGTAGTGGTCTTCATCCAAAACTTTTCTGGCTCGGGAAATATCCAGGTTATCGTCTGTCATCTTCGACCAGGGTAAAGAAACCATCCAGTCCAGATAGGTCCGGATTACACCGTATTCCGCTGCCGCAGAAGGCAGACGGGATAAGCGGTCTAATTCCCTTTTAGCCTGTTTATCACTTTCTTCCGGCATGGCGGCTTCTTCAATCTGGTGCCGGAATTCTTCAACATCTGCCGTTTGATCGTCCTCTTCCCCCAATTCTGTCCGGATGGCCTTTATCTGCTCCCGCAGGAAGTACTCTCGCTGGACTTTTTCAATTTCGGATCGGGCCTGGTTCTGAATGCGCTGCCCTATTTCAAGCATTTCCAATTCCCGGGTCAGAAAATTCACCAATTTGTGCAGTTTTTCCGAGACAGAGTTTAATTCCAGCAGCTCCTGAGCTTTGTTTAATTCCAAGCGCTGAAAATTTGCAACTGTGTAAACAACCTGCAGGGGGTCATCCAGGGATATTACCGCATCAACTAATTCTTGGGGCACTGAAGGCACTAAATTGGTGATCTCAGCAAATTGATCTCGGGCTTGGCGCGTCAAGGCATCGATTTCCAGGTCCCGCTCAACTTTCACCGGTGACAGCTGTATTTTCGCTTTGAGATAGGGCTCTTCCTCAACAAATTTCTTGATTTCAAAGCGGGTGATGCCCTGCACCAGCAAACGGATGGTGCCGTCAGGTGCTCTGAATAGACGGTGGACCGAGGCAACCGTTCCTACCCGGTAGAGGTCTTCCGGACCGGGATTCTCGTTCTGGGGATCCTTGGAAGTAACCAACCCAATCAATCGGTCATCTGCGGAGAGCACATCATCAACTAATCGGATGGATCGAGGTTGGCCAATGGACAAAGGAACTGCTGTCTCCGGGTAAACCACCAGTCCCCGCAGAGGTAGAATGGGAAGCTGGGAAGGGATTCGCCCAATCAAATCTTCCTGACTTAACTCTTCACCCTCTTCATTGGTCATATCGGAGATATTCGGAACGACAGATCCCAGGAAAATATCCTCCAGGGAAAGATCCTCCCGATTAACCCACTCTAATAATTCTAAAATGTCCATACTCCAACGCGATAACGGCATAAATCCTTAATCCTTGGTCTCTACACGGCGAGGTTTTTGTTTAGGAAGGGTCAATTCCAGAAATCCATCCTCGTAAACTGCGGTCACCTGTTCAGTAATCACCGGAGATGACAGCTCTACACCGTTTCGGAATTCCCCAAATCCAATTTCCATTTGATGATAAGCACCAGTTTCGCTTAAACTGGGACGTCGCCCTTCAATTAATAACAATTGTTTATCTAATGTGATAAAAAATTCACCCTTCTTCATGCCTGCCGCTTCTACCCGGACAGTAATCTGGTCGTCTGTTTCATAAACATCAGTTGGAGGACACCAGCAGTGAGCTCCCGCGACAACTTGCCACACTGACCCTCCACCTCGCAGGTGATGAAATGTAAAAGAATCCGCTTTAAACGGTTTAATCTGTATGCTTACATCCGTCATAAAATCCCTCCTAAAACCCGACCAGAGGAAGTACTCTAAAAGTTAATTTTAACACACAGTAGGTTTATCCCTGGGCGAGTAAAGCGATTATATACGAGATTAACACTAAGGAAGACTTAAATCTATTAGAATACATAACGGTAAAAAAAGCTAGGAAAGATCCTTATCAAATAATTTAAACATAATTAAATCGGTTGTTATAAAAGAGGAGAAAAAATATGTTTTCAAAAAAAGTACGTCAGGCAATGAACGACCAAATTCATCACGAGATTGAGTCCGCCTATATCTACCTTTCCATGGCTGCCTACTTTGAGGCAGAGACTTATCCCGGATTTTCCCAATGGATGAAAATTCAATTTGAAGAAGAGATGGCTCATGCTTTTCGTTTTTACGACTTCATTCACAGCCGCGGCGAGCGGGTAACCCTGCAAGCCATCGGGGAACCTCAGGCTGAGTTTGAGTCAATCCTGGCTGTATTCGAAGGCGCTCTGGCACATGAGCAGAAAATCACCGGCGATATACACCGGTTGTACGGGTTGGCGATGGAAGAAAAAGACTATCCCAGCCTGTCATTTTTACAGTGGTTTATCGATGAACAGGTAGAAGAGGAAGAACATGTCGGCGAAGTCGTGGAAAACATCAAAAGAGCAGGAGACAACAGCCATGCCTTGTTAATGTTGGACCGTGAACTGGGACAGCGGCAGCCTCCAGTTGATGTTGAAGGGGAATAAAATTAAGATTGAACCATTTAGAGGTATTTATGGGAAGCGTAATCCTTGAAAGATTACGCTTTCTCCTTTGAATAATATTCCCCCTGAAAGTGGAAATATCTTCACTGAAAACAGATGTAATTTGGCATTTGTTTTTTTCTTTTAAAGATGTAATACTTAGCCTATAAGTTTAGATTTATCCGAGAAACATTAGAGGAAACAAACAAACTATGGACGACAAATCTTACAACCCATTTAAAACAGCCCAGAAGCTATTTGACCATGCCGCTGAACTGCTTGAATTAGATCAGGCAGCCAGGGACTTTTTACGCTACCCAATGCGAGAATACCAATTCAACATTCCTGTACGGATGGATGACGGCAGGGTAAAGGTCTTTCGGGGATTCCGGATTCTGCATAATGATGCCCGTGGTCCTGGAAAAGGCGGCATTCGGTTCCATCCTCAGGAAACTGTCGATACAGTTAGGGCTTTATCGATGTGGATGACCTGGAAATGCGCGGTCGTTGACATTCCCCTGGGCGGCAGTAAAGGGGGAATTATCTGTGATCCCCATGATTTAAGTCTTCTAGAACAGGAGCGCCTCTGCCGCGGATGGGTACGGCAAATCGCTAAGAATATTGGTCCCCTCTCTGATATTCCTGCTCCAGATGTGATGACGAACTCCCAGCATATGCTGTGGATGTTAGACGAATATGAAGCTATCCACGGAGCTAAATATCCGGGATTCATTACCGGGAAACCAGTCGGAATGGGAGGCTCGCTTGGCAGAGTTGAAGCGACCGGATATGGTGTTATGATCACTGTTCGGGAGGCAATGAAAGAACTTGGGATTAACATTCAAAATACTTCTGCCAGCTTCCAAGGGTTTGGCAATGTGTCCCAGTATGCTATCGAACTTTACCAACAAATGGGCGGAACACCAATCTGCGTTTCTTGTTGGAACCAGGAAGACCAAACAGCGTATTCTTTCCGGAAAAAGGACGGTTTTGAACTTAAAGAATTAACGTCAGTCACAGATCATTTTGGTGAGATAGATAAAGACAAAGCACAAGATTTAGGCTTTGACATGTCACCTGGTGATGCCTGGTTGGAGCAGGATGTGGATTTGTTAGTCCCAGCAGCGTTGGAAAATCAAATCACAGGTGAAAATGCTGACAAAATATCTCAAAAAGTTAAGCTCATTGCAGAAGGCGCGAATGGTCCAACATCTCCAGGTGCAGATAGTGTTCTAAATGACCGGGGAATTGTTGTGATTCCCGACTTTCTGGCAAACGCAGGAGGTGTGACTTGCAGTTATTTTGAACAAGTCCAAAGCAATGCCAATTATTATTGGGCAAAAGAAGAAACCCTTGGGAAACTTGACCTGATCATGACCAATGCTTATGTTGACATCAGTAAGTTTGCCAAAGCCAAAAATCTCTACATGCGTGATGCTGCATATATGATATCCGTAGATCGCGTAGCCAAAGCCTGCAGGGCTCGCGGATGGGTATAATTCTGACCTGATGAATATTAAATCGGAGGACTCTTTATCCCAGAACCTGATTCCATTCGATCGCAACAATAAAGATCTGGAAAATTGTATCCGTGTCATTGGAACTGGTTCAATTGGGGGCAAAGCACAAGGATTGGTCTTCCTGAACGACCTTCTTTTATCAAGTTTTCAGACAACTGATTTTCAACAAATCACGGTTGGGATCCCGAACCTGACCGTGATTGCTACCGATGTCTTCGATGCATTTATGGCAGAGAACGATCTCTACGGCATCGCCATTTCCGATTCACCTGATGACCGGATTGCCCATGCATTTCAAAATGCAGATTTACCATTTAATATCCTTGGAGATTTAAAATTCCTCATAAACCAAATTTATTCACCACTGGCTATCCGCTCTTCAAGTTTACTTGAAGACGCAACCTACGAGCCATTCGCCGGTATTTATGCCACCAAAATGATCCCAAATCACCAACATGATTCCGGTACCCGGTTCCAAAAACTAACCGAAGCAATTAAATTCATTTACGCCTCAACTTTTTTTAATAGTGCAAAAAGCTTCCGGAAAGCTACCAATCACGATCATTCAGATGAAAAAATGGCAGTGATCATTCAAGACGTCGTTGGCTCACGGCATAGTCTTCGATTTTATCCTGAATTATCGGGGGTGACGCGATCATACAATTTCTATCCAGTCGGTCGAGCACAGCAGGATGATGGTGTAGTAAACCTTGCTTTAGGTTTAGGGAAAACCATAGTTGATGGCGGAGTATCATGGACCTATTCACCGGCCTATCCGAAAATCGGACCTCCTTTCAGCTCCGTGGAGGAACTCCTGAAGGGCAGTCAAAAAGAGTATTGGGCAATTAACATGGGAACCCCTCTGGTCTATGATCCCATTCGAGAAACCGAGTACCTAATTCGGGAGAATCTGACTACAGCTGAAAAGGACGGCTCGCTGCGTTACTTATGTTCGACCTACGATTTGCAATCGAACCGGCTGACCATCGGGATGGGAAATCCAGGACCTCGAGTATTAACCTTTGCCCCCCTGCTGACATTGAAGGAAATCCCCCTGAACGATTTGATTAAATCGCTCCTGGCTGCTTGCGAGGATGAATTGAAAAAACCCGTGGAAATTGAATTCGCGATGACATTCAATCCTCACTGCCTGGGATTACTCCAAGTTAGATCCATGGTTGTCACTTCCGACATTGTGAAAGTTACTGATGAAGATTTGATCGACGAGAATGCCCTTGTTGCATCTGAGAATGTATTAGGAAACGGATTAATCGATGATATCCAGGATATAGTCTATGTCATACCTCATAAATTTGAACTTGAAAACACTCAGCAGATTGCTAACGAACTTGAAAAAATTAACAATTTTTTGATTGATCTGGGGAAATCGTATTTATTAATCGTTTTTGGCCGCCTGGGAAGTTCCGATCCCTGGTTGGGCATCCCTGCCAACTGGGGGCAGATATCTGGAGCCAGGGTGATTGTAGAAACTTTTCGGGAGGATTTTAGAGTGGATATGAGTCAAGGGTCTCACTTTTTCCATAATATGACCAGCCTTGGTGTCAGTTATATCTCTGTCCCCTCGTCTGGAAAACATCAACTGGACTGGGATTGGTTGAATCATCAAGAAGAAATTCAAACCACCCAATTTGTGCGTCATGTGCAGCTGCCGGCTCCTTTATACGTTAAAATAGATGGTAGAAGTGGACGCGGAATAATATTAAAATCGCGAGAAGAAAATGACTGAAAACATTGATAAACCTATCAACCGATTAGTCGAAGAACTCAGGGAAAGAGCAAAAGAGCTTAATTGTTTATATGAAGTTCAGGAAACCCTGGGTAAACCTGGCATCAAAACCGAGGATGCACTTCATAGAATAATCGCTGTGATTCCTCCGGGTTGGCAGTACCCTGAAATCTGCCAATCAGAAATCACTTACGGCGATAAGGTTCTCCAATCAGTAGATTTTGTAAAAACACCCTGGGGACAGCACTCGGACATTATTGTACAGGATCAAGTAGCTGGAAGAATCAGTGTGTACTACACAGAAGAAAAACCTGAATTGGATGAAGGTCCATTTCTTAGGGAAGAACGCAGATTGATAAACACCATCGCAGATCAAGTGGGGAATTTCCTCCTGCACCAACGCCTGCAGGATGTTTTCGAAAGGAAAACCAGGAATGATACAGAATCAAGAGCTGGATGGCAGGTAATTCTGAACCTTCTTCAAAAGACTGACCCTAACTTATTAATAACGATAGCAAGAAAAATGGTCCACCATCTCTGTGGGAGCGGGATAAAAGAAGCCGAAGGACTTCTGGAATTATTCAGTTCTGCTTATCGAGAAGACAGAGAACTGCTCGAAGCGAATTTTCCCTATCAATTCAAGTCAGATGAAGATGCCATTGGCGCCATCGATGAAGTATTTAAACTTGCCGGGAAGTACTTGGATGAAGACAATATATTAAACAACATCCAGCAGTGGATCCGTGAAGATCAATCCAGATTCCTGGTAAATAAACTCGTACAACCGGGCTGTTCGTTAACTGAAATTATTAACGCTCTCGATCGATACCGACATCTATCCTCACAAGGTTTAGAGTTGTCTGCTGCCAGAGAACAAAGCGTTCGAGTTTCTCTCATACGTCGATTGCTGAGTGAACAAAAAAATTTCATTGAAACCGCCAAACACCATGTTAATATAGAGGATTTTAACAAGTTATCGTCACATATTATTTTCCAACCTGGAAGTTACGGAAAATTAGGCGGGAAAGGCGCTGGAATCTTCCTGGCAATGGAGATAATCAAAAAGGCATCTCTCAACCAGGATTTACTGCAGCAGGTAAAAATGCCCAAAACCTGGTACATCGTTTCTGATGCCATCTTTACATATATCGAACATAATAATCTTGAAGAGATCATCGAACATAAGTACCTGAATATCGGGGAAATCCGCCAGGAATACCCATATATAATCCATGTCTTTAAGAATTCTCCCCTCACTCCTGAAATTGTCAAAGGGCTATCCATGGCCCTGGATGATTTCGATGATGTTCCACTCATTGTCCGCAGCTCGAGTTTGTTAGAAGACCAGGTTGGAATGTCCTTTGCCGGCAAGTACAAAAGTCTGTTTGTAGCCAATCAGGGAACCAAAGAAGAGCGGTTAAGAAGCCTTATCGATGCAATTGTTGAAGTTTATGCATCCATGTACGGTCCGGACCCTATTGAATACAGGCACGAACATAAATTAATCGACCATCACGAAGAAATGGGGATCCTGATCCAGGAGGTAGTAGGGAGAAAAATTGGCCCCTACTATTTCCCGGCATTTGCCGGAGTTGCTTTCAGTCAAAATGAGTTCCGGTGGTCAAGCCGAATCAAGAAGGAAGATGGACTGATCCGGATTGTTCCTGGATTGGGAACCCGCGCGGTGGATCGATTGAGTGATGATTATCCAATTCTGGCCGCCCCTGGCCAACCCGGATTGCGTGTAAATACCTCATTGGATGAAATTGTCCGGTATTCTCCCAAGGAAATTGATGTA
>JAUWEC010000094.1 GCA_030608465.1 Chloroflexota bacterium | reverse complement strand
CCTCGTAAACCAGGATCCTTGATTTCTTCTACTGCACAGAAGAAAGCATCCAGATCAAGGTGGAGAATTACGCGGGAGGCGTCCATTTTTGATAATTATTTCTCAGATGTATAAGGTTGGCGCAGCTGAACCGGTTTTGTCTTGGCGCGGACCTGCAGGTTGATGACCTCCACAAATACGGAGAAACCCATCGCGAAATAGATATATCCTTTGGGGATGTGGAATCCCAATCCGTCTGCCACCAGGGTGAACCCAATCAAGAGCAGGAAACTCAGGGCGAGGATTTTCAAGGTCGGCCGGTCATTTACAAAAGAGCTGATCGGGCCGGCAGCAAACAGCATGATCGCCACTGAAATTACCACGGCTGTAATCATGATCGCAATTTCATCCACCATGCCGATAGCCGTGATGACCGAATCCAGGGAAAAGACAATATCCAGCAGCATGATTTGAATGATGACCCCGGTTAAGGACGGGGCAACTTTCTGGGAGGCGTGACCTTCTTCTCCTTCCAACCGCTCGTGGATTTCAAAGGTGCTTTTTCCCAACAAAAACAATCCCCCAGAAATCAGGATCAGGTCTCTTCCGGACAGGGCATAACTAAATATTGAAAAGAGCGGAGCGGTTAACTGGGTAAGCCAGGTTAGGGAGAACAAAAGCAAGAGGCGGGTGACCATCGCCATCACCAATCCAACCTGGCGCCCAAGTTTCTGTTGTTTTTCCGGGAGTCTGCCCGCGAGAATGGAAATAAAAATAATGTTATCGATACCCAGGACAATTTCCAGGGTTGTAAGCGTGAGCAGTGCAATCCAGGTTTCGGGGGATGATAGCCATTCCATTGTTTAATCCTTTTCTAGCTTAGTTTCGTTAAAGTTTAATTTGCTGCAGTTGTAACGATAAATCGATACATTCTATATTACGAAAACTGGCCCGGTAGGTTTCATACTAGTGCCTTGGCAAACAATTCCAGAGGATGAATTGCCTCCCGGTCCGTTGTATTTTGAATTTGTTCTCTGCAGGATGTTCCTGAGGCACAGATGATTACATCAGGATCCGCTTCGCGCACTTTTGGCGCAAGTGCTAATTCTGCGATCTCTATTGAAAATTCATAATGTTCTTTTTCATATCCAAAAGCGCCAGCCATGCCGCAGCATCCGGCTTCGATTTCCTCCACCTTGCAGCCCGTGATTAATCCCAGCAACTTAAGCGTGTCCTCAGTTCCAAAATTAGCTTTTTGTTGGCAGTGACCATGGTAGAGCACACGGCGGGGCTGGGCGTCAAATTGGAATGTAATTTTGCCAGACTCGATATCACGGACAAGATATTCCTCTACCATCAAGGCTGATTCGGCAATTAAATCCGATGCGGAACCCGGAACTAAATCCCGGTATTCTTTTTTCAACATTACCACCACACTGGGCTCACAGCCGACGATGGGTATACCTTTTTCAGCATAGGGTGCCAGGATCTCCAGGTTTTGTATCGCGAGTTTTCTGGCTTTATCAAGCAGCCCTTTAGAAAAAGCAGGTCTTCCGGAATCAACTTTTTCGTTGAGTACAATTAGATCCAGGCCGGCTTTTTCAAAAATCTTTACCACGGCATGTCCTATGTGGGGATAGTTGTATTCCAGGTAGGTGTCATGAAAGAATACCACCTGCCCGTTTTTTTGAGAGCGCCCTGAGTGGTATTGTTTTCCATACCAGGAAGTAAATGTCTCTCCAGCAAATGGTGGCATTTCCCTTTCTGGATGGATTCCAGCAATCGAAAGCAGGCGCCGCGCGGGTCCATTTAGAACTGGATTCGCCAGGAAAGAGAAAGGTTGAATGAGTTTGCTTATTTGAGCGATGTTCGCGAAGATCCTGTTCCTGATCGGGATCCTGTGAACTTTGTAATACTGGTAGAGGAACTCAGCCTTTAACTTGCTCATATCCACTGCGGACGGACATTCATTCATGCAAGCCTGGCAAGAAAGGCAAAGATCCAAGGCTGCATACAGGTCAGTGGATGCCATGCCTTCCGGACCCAGTTTTCCCGTCATGGCTGCTCTAAGTAGGTTGGCTCGACCGCGGGTGCTGTGTTTTTCATCACGGGATGCCTGGAAAGATGGGCACATTACCCCGCCCTCAAGCTGACGGCAGACACCAGCGCCGTTGCACATTTCCACCGCTAGGTCAAATCCCTGGTCATTTTGAAAATCCAGCAGCGTTTTTTGCGGTTTGTAAAGGGCGCGATAATCTGGTCCGTAGCGTAAGAGATGGCTGCTGTCCATGGGAGGCGTATCGATAATCTTGCCCGGATTAAATAGATAGTCAGGATCGAAAGTTTCCTTGATCTGCCGGAAAGCCTCAGTGAGTTCAGGTCCGTAAAGCCCCTTCATAAACTCTCCGCGGGCAATGCCTTCGCCATGTTCTCCGCTGGTTGAGCCTCCGAATTTAAGCACCAATTCCAGAGATTTTTCAGACAGCAGGCGCATTTGCTTCAGTCCATTTTCGTTTTTTAGATTTATCTGGGGACGAATGTGCAGACAGCCAGCGCTGGCATGGGCATAGAAGGCAATAGAGCCTACTCCGATTTCGTTGGCGAACCGTTTAATTTCCATGGCATATGATGCCAGATGCTTAACCGATACAGCTGCATCTTCAATAAAGGCAGTGGGTTTGGCGTCACCTCGTGTGCTCTGCAGGATCCCTAATCCTACTTTGCGCGCTTTCCAGATTTGATCTTGTTGGTTTTTGTCAGGCAGCGGGATAGTAAATCCAAAATTGGACAAAAATCCTTCATTGCCAGAAAGTTGACGGACATCCTCCCCCTGGTATTCAACAGCCAAGACTGCTGCAGGATCTCCCTGGATAGCGGACAACAGGGATCGGTAGGCAGGGTTTGCTTTTGCGAGTTGAATTAACATGCGGTCGATCAATTCAACCGCGCTGGGCTTGGTTTCCAAAATGGCGGGTACAGATTCTAAAGCTGCTTTCAGATCAGGGAAGTGAACCAGGTAGAGGAAGGTGTTTTCGGGTCGGGGGACAAGGTTAAGCTTGGCGGATGTGATAATCCCTAAGGTTCCTTCTGAACCGGCCAGGAGAACAGCGGGATTGGTTTTTTGCTGTCGGGCGAGAATATTCAAATTGTATCCAGCAACATTCCTGAACGTATTAGGGTAATGGGTTGAGATAGCCTCTTGATATTTAGTCAGAATTAATGGAAGCGCGCGGTAAATTTCTCCTTCCAGGGAATTCTTTAACCCTTTGGTCTTTAATTCCTTCTCGTTTACTGCTTTAAAATTGACCAGGGAAGCATCCGAAAGCACACCTTCAATTTCTAGCAGATGATCGTGCGTCATCCCATAGATGACGGAATGGGCACCGGTCGCGTTATTTCCAATCACACCTCCCAGGGTCGCCCGGTCTGCGCTGGCGGGATCGGGTCCAAACATCAGACCATGCTTTTCGAGATCCCGGTTTAGCGGTCCTAACACAACTCCCGGTTGGACAGTCACGTTATTTTGTTCCTGGTTGAGATCAAGAACCTGGTCCATATGGCGTGAAAAATCCAGGATCAATGCCTTGCCAATAGCCTGCCCCGCCAGGCTGGTACCGCCGCCGCGAGGGAGTACCGGCGTGTTATGTTTCCGGGCGATTTCAACCACTGCTGCGACTTCGTTTTTATCCCTGGGCCATATCACACCAACCGGCATTATCTGGTATATGCTGGAATCTGTGCTGTACAGAAGCTGGGTGATTTTATCGGAGGCGACTTCCTGAACTGCCTGTTGTAAATCAAAAATTAGTTCCGCGGAAGCGGCATCATCGTGAGTGGATTTTTGCATGTGGGTAGTATACCAAATAACCAACAGCGCATATTTGTTATGACTGATGATAAAGACTCGCTGCCTGAGCGGAAGGAATCAAGGCATCCCAAATAGTGCTATAATTTCTAGGTATCAGTTCGGGCATCAAGCAAGGAGCCAGGCATGTCTGACCAGCAGGAATCGGAAGAACTCCGGAAAAATATTCAGCGGTGGGAGAAGGAAACACTCCAGTCCAGCCTTGACCGGTTTCCTGAACGCCGGGAAGAATTCATTACAACAAGCTCGGAAGTGGTCAATCGTTTGTACACGCCTGCTGACCTGGATGGCAGCGGCTTCGATGAGGAAATCGGTTATCCGGGTTTATACCCCTTCACCCGTGGTGTTCACCCAACTATGTACCGCTCTCGGCAGTGGACCATGCGAATGTTCGCCGGGTTTGGCACCGCTGAAGAGACCAACCAACGTTTTAAGTACCTGCTTAAACAAGGACAAACGGGTCTTTCTGTGGCATTTGATATGCCGACCTTGATGGGATTTGATTCAGACGCTCCCGAGGCAGAGGGGGAGTTTGGACGGTGCGGTGTGGCAATTTCTTCCTTAAAGGATATGGAGATGCTGCTGGACGGACTTCCCCTGGACCAGGTATCTACCAGCATGACGATTAATTCCCCGGCGGCGATCATCTGGGCTATGTATATCGCTGCGGCAGAAAATCAAGGGGTGAAAAAAGATCTGCTGAGGGGTACCCTTCAGAACGACATTCTAAAAGAATATATCGCCCAAAAGGAATATATCTTCCCGCCGGATCCATCCATGCGTTTGGTAACTGATACGATAGCTTTTGGATCCCGGGAAGTTCCCCTCTGGAATACTATCAGCATATCCGGGTACCATATCCGTGAAGCGGGGTCTACTGCAGTCCAGGAATTGGCATTTACTCTTGCGGATGGTTTTGAATATGTACGCTGGGCGCTTGACCGGGGTCTGGAGATTGATGAATTTGCTCCCCGTCTATCGTTTTTCTTTAATGCACATAACGATTTTTTTGAGGAAATTGCAAAATACCGGGCTGCACGGCGAATCTGGGCAAAAGAAATCCGCCATACATACCAGGCAAAGAATCCCCGCTCCTGGTTAATGCGCTTCCATTCCCAGACAGCCGGCGTCTCCTTATCAGCTCAACAACCCGAGATCAATATCGTCAGAGTGGCTTTGCAGGCATTAGCGGCTGTACTGGGAGGTACGCAGTCCCTTCATACCAACAGCATGGATGAAGCGCTGGCCCTTCCATCAGAACACGCAGCTACAATTGCTCTGAGGACCCAGCAGATCATTGCGGAGGAATCCGGCGTAATAAACAGCGTGGATCCGCTGGGTGGATCATATTATCTCGAAGCGCTGACCAACAAAATGGAAAAGCAGGCTTATGCCTATTTTGACAGAATACAGGATCTGGGCGGTTTGCTGCCGGCAATTGAGGTTGGGTTTTTCCAGGGAGAAATTTCGGATTCGGCATACCGATATCAAAGAGAGATCGATCAGCAAGTCCGGCAGGTAATTGGCGTTAATGCCTATCTGGATAAAAAAGAACCGGAAATTCCTTTACTGAGAATGGATCCTGAAGGTTTCCAGAATCAAGTCAACCGGATCAGGAAAATTAAGAAAGATCGGGATCAGGGGTGCGTGGGGCAAAAATTGGACCGGCTCCGCATTGCCTGCCAGGGAACTGAAAACACCATGCCTTATATCTTGGAGGCTGTCCATGCTTATGCTACACTGGGTGAAATAACCGAGGTAATGAAAGACGTGTTTGGTGTCTACCGTGAGGAGAATTGGATCTAAAGGAACCCACTGTGAGTGAACTAAAATTTAAAACGTTAGAAGAATTATCTTATGAACAAGCTCTCCAAGAGCTGGAAGAGCTGGTAAATACCCTGGAAACAGGAGAGAATGATTTGCAGACAACCCTGCTGTATTTTGAGCGCGGTCAATCTCTGGCTTCCTATTGCATCTCTCAACTGGATAATGCTGAACTGAAAGTGGAACAGGTTCTGAAGGGGGAAGATGACTCTGCGTGAAATTCTCTTTTTTAACCCAATATTGCTGGCTGCAGTAACTGCCTGGTCCATTGCTCAGGTTCTCAAAGTGTTAATTGAGTTCCTTGTGCTGAAGACGTGGAACTGGGCTCTGTTATTTCAGGCAGGCGGTATGCCGAGTTCCCACTCCGCCATGGTCAGCGCTGCAGCTTTATCAATCGGGTTGTATATGGGATTTGATTTGCCGGTCTTTGCCGTGGCATCAATCCTGGCGATGATTGTCATTTACGATGCAACCGGGATCCGGCGGGAAGCCGGACGGCAAGCAGTATTGATCAATACCATCATTGAGGAAATTGCCAAGGGTAAACTTTCTCAGCATAAAAGACTTAAGGAAGTACTTGGTCATACTCCCGGTGAAGCCGTCATGGGAACATTGCTGGGATTGGGAATTTCATTAATTATCAGGATTATAGTTCCCTGATTTTTCTAGTTTTGAATTACCCTCATCCGCCGTTTTCCAGAAGCACCCGGGCCGGTCCTGCCTGATCGATATCCCACGGGTAAATGATATATGCATCTGTGATTGCGCCGTAATAATCTGGTTTAAATTTTAATAAATTCCTGTAGGGATTGTAGTGCAATACACAGGTGCAGGGATTACCGCCTGCGGTCTCAACCCGTTTATGAATAGCCCAGGTTGTTCGCCCAGCACCCCAGGCGTTATTGACGATCAGGACTTTCTTTTCGAGCAGTTGTTCATTATCCGGAAAATGAATGAAATTCGGCCAGGAGAGTAATTTTGATTGTTCCAGTTCTGAATCAGGGGGAAAATTCACCTGGGCAATCATCATTTCCTTAATCCCTGCAGCAGCGGCCAGCATACCGGCTGGAATGATTCCGCTGGGAGAGACGATGACTATTGAATCAAAAACAGTATCAAATTGGGGAACGATCAGGGAAACTAATTTACTTACTTCACGCCAGGAAATGAATTCATTTCGGGGTTGATCCATACTGCGATGCTCCTGCAAATCCGATACCGACTATAGGTCATTATAGCAATTTTCCCAGAACCGGGTGTAGTGATTTTCTTCACCCTTCGATTGTAAACTCATTGAGCTCTTAGGAAGGCTCCCTTCGATATGCTCGTCGCAAAATAGGCGACAAGCTACTCAGAATGCCTATATTTTTTACAATAATTAAAATTCCTGAGTTTATCGCAGGGCACCGGATGACAATCTGAGAAGAAGTCCCTTGTTAGAGGGACTTACTTTACATAGCCCGATTTTTGCGCAGCACCCTGGTGGGGTAATCGCCGGGCGGTTGTGGAATTGAGGAGATTGCCAATTATCTGTCATCGCGAGGAGGTGAAAAGCCGACGAAGCGATCTCTTGTTAATGAGGAGATTGCCGCGACTGTCCTGCGACCGAAGGAAGTGCCAAAGGGCTTTCCTTCAACTACCACTTCGTGTCCTTTTTCCCTTTAACTATACCCATTAATTAACATACCAATGACAGATTAAGTTACCTCAGGCTCCCTTCGATTCCACTCAGGACAGGCAGGATAAAATCCGGATGCCTCGTAATGAGCACTTATTATTCGATGTTAAATAATCCCTGTCCCCCAGTCTCAACCACTCCTCTCATTGGCTAAGCCTATCCTGCGACCGGAGGAAGTATCAAAGGGTCCTGAGAGTTAATATTGATCTTCAGGCATCCTTTTTCAGCACGATATTTCCGGTGTTATCAGCATTTGGACCCGGCATCAACCCCAACGAGTAGGACTGGCCGTCTTTCTCCAGGAGAAATCGGGCAAACGGAAGTTCACCGGGGTTTGGGAAAGGGACATAACGGGTAATTTCCCAGTTAAAGCGGGGCAGCTCTCTGAGATAAAATGCCTGTAAAGAACCGGTGTTAAAATTCCCCTGATAAGCTTCCCAATTCTCTGGATCAGGAATGTCAGGGATAATCTGCAATGGATCAACGGGATTTGCCAGAGAGGGCAGGGGGAACCCGGTTGCGGTGGATGGTATCTTATCGATCCCTTGCAGGTACTGTAAACTGGATATTATTTGCGAGATCAGTGGTTCCATTTCCCGCCGGTTTTCTTTCCAATGCAGGACCAGGAATGTCAATATCAAGAAACCGTTTTCCAGGATTCCCGCCCAAAGTCGTGAACGGCTTTTTTTAGGAAGGACAATTTCCACTTCGTATCCCCGGGTGCCGGCCATTTCCCATACTGAAGATCCCAGTTTTTTTGCCCCCAGCATTAATGTGTTTTTCCCGATGTGCTGTTGCCAGATGTCATGAATTGGTATTTTGAGGCTGTTCCATTCCCCGTTTATCAACAGCTGGGCTAATTTTTCACCCTGAAAATCAGGCAGGAAGGCCTCCGGGTTTTCTGCAAAACCATCTTTTTGGTCGAATTTTATATGCTGCCAATTGTCCGGAAGGTCTATTTGGTAACCCCAGAGTTGATGTTGAAAGGTTTTCATAGGGGTATTGTAATTAAGAAACAGCCTTGAGGAAAGGATATTCTCTCAAGGCTGTTTGATGGTTTGGTCTTTGTGATCCTCAGCCGCCTGCGACAGCAGGGATATAAGTTATTCGATCTCCGTCTGCTGCTAGATCTTCCGGTCCTGCCTGCAGGTGATTGCACATGATCACTTTTACCTCTTTTGCAGGTAATCCCAAGATTTCTCTGATATCACCCAGGGTGGTGCCTTCTGGGACATCCATCAGCTTGGGTTCGCCGATTTCAAGTTCTGGAAGATACCGGCGCAGGGTGGCGAATACGCGGACTTCAACTCTCATTTGATCAAGAACCTAATTGATGCCGTTATTTGCCGTTTACCCAGGCGAAGACTTCATCCAGGGTATCGTCAGTAATAGTCCAGACCACATTATGCGGTGGCAATTCCTCGTAGCGCATGAATTCTGGTAATCGGTCATCCTCGGCAGTAAAGCCGGCCTGGATATTAAAGTCACGCTCGATCTTAAGGATTTCCTTCCCGATCGGAATTACATCCTCACCAGCGATTTTCTGCCCGGTGACACCAGCGATCGATTCTGCCATCCCGGCCCAACCAGTTTCAATATCGAGGATGGGGAAAGCGATAAACAGGCAGTAGCCTGAGCTGTCAATAAAGGCAGTTGCTGCCTGGAAGGTCAGCGAAAGTTCTGCTTTTCCTTCGTCGGAAAGTGGATCTACTTTTCCACCAACCCCTGCAATTTCAGGAGCGATGGTGTATCCTGCAGTGTGATCTGCACCCATAGGAGTGGTGGCGTAGGTAACGCCGATACCCTTGATCGCCCGGGGCTCATAGGCGGGCATGGATTGCCCTTTCACTGTCGGCACCCGGTGCACCCCAAATGCTTTTGCTGTGGCTTCCACACCCTGACCCAGTATACGGCCCATCGGGGACATCTGGCGGATTTCTTCAAATAATCCCAGTGCGCCTTCTTTGTCGCCAAATTCCAAGGCCCCTCCTTCCATAGCAATGGCAATGGTATTTCCTGCTTCAATGGAATCGAGGCCGAGATCATTGCATTCATACGTCATCTTGGCTATGTAGTCGAGATCATCGATACCGCAGTTGGCTCCTAAAGCCCAGGCAGTTTCATATTCCACGCAGGAGACCAGGGCATTGCCCTCTTCATCAGGATAAATGTTTGAGCATTTGATGATGCAGCCGGGGTGGCAGCCGTGTCCGGTCATGCCACCGCCGCGTTTCTCAACCATTTCTGCTATCATTTCACCAGAGATCAAAGAAGCACCTTCAAATTGTCCAGCGCTGAAGTTCCGGGTAGGCAGTCCGCCGGCTTCATTGATGATGTTCATCAGCACGTTTGTTCCGTATAAATTGAGACCGCCGCCTGGTTTGGTCAGATCGTGACTCGTGATGGCATCGGTGAGTTTCTTGCGGCCGGTCTTGAAAAGATCCATGTCCGCGACATCAACTCCGGGACCATCTGTGTCGTCTACCACGATAGCTTTGATACCTCGGGTACCCATGACTGCGCCCAACCCACCCCGTCCTGCATAACGACCAGGTTTGTTCTCCGGGTCGTTGACACTGATACCGGCATTAGACAACTTCTTCTCTCCAACCGGTCCGATACCGATGACTGCTGGTTCGTTGGGGAATTTCTTCCACAGTATTTCGTCAACTTCGTACATGCCCTTGCCGAGAATGTCATCTGCACTATCAAAGGAAACGCCATCCTTGGTTATTGCCAGGGTGTACCATTTCCCTTTTTCGGGAACTCCCTCAATAATAATGGCAGCCAGACCGAGCTTGGCAATTTTTTGGGCGCTTATTCCACCGGAGTTACTCTCCTTAATTCCCCCAGTAAGAGGGCTTTTCCCGCCAAATGATGTTCTTCCGCTACTGGGCGCTGCCGGGGATCCGGAAACCCACCCGGGGGCAATGACAAGTTTGTTATTGGGGCCTAGCGGGTGGCAGGTTGGATCAACCTCATCGGACACGATTGCGGAGGTTAACCCTCTGCCGGCCCATTTTGCCCACTTCCCGGGGACTTCTTC
>JAUWEC010000147.1 GCA_030608465.1 Chloroflexota bacterium | reverse complement strand
GTTTTCGTTCCCTTCTTTTTATCCAGATGAATGATCTTCAGAGAAGCAGCGTCTGCCAGCAATTCCATTGTGCGCTGAAAACGCTTGTGTACCAGCGGTCTGGTTATGTCGTCTTCAGATCCAGTTAAAGTAATCGTCAAGTCAGAAATTTGGGTCTGGAGAGCCAGAATTATCCTCAACTGAACTGGGGTGAGATCATCAAATCCATCAACTAAGAGGGATTTCCAAGAGGAACACAAGACGGGATTACTCTCCAGAGCTTCAGCTGCCAGCCATACTTCTCCGACATAGTCAGCCCAATTTTCATCCTTAAGCCTTTTTTGATAGATCAAATAGAGTTTTGCCAGTTCACTTAATCGGAGTTCACCACCCATCCCCTTCACAGCGGCAGCAAATTGAACAGGCTGAATTCCGCCCGCTTTGAGTTCCCGGATTATCTTCAATGTGCTTTGGATAAATCCTGGCAGCGTCTTTATTCCCTCGTAGTAGTCCAAGCTGCAGTCTTCCAGGATACTCTGCAGTAGGCGAATCTGGGTCGTTTCAGATATCCGGGCGTTAAAGATCCCTGCCAGGTTAAGAATCTCCTGCGACAAATCCTCAAAGGTACCAACCTTAACCCCCATAGCTCCCCCTTCCTGAGCCAGGCGACCCCTGAAAGCCCTCGCCTGTAGTCGAGATGGCACAATTACTCGTGGAGTATCAACTAAACCAGCCGAAAGTTCCCGGGTGCGCTTAGCAACCCAGGAGGTTTTTCCTGATCCAGCGGGGGCAATGATGATCTTAATACACATAATTTAGATGAACCATCTGATCAATATGTGCTAATTTGTTTTCCCATTTATCTAAAACCTGTGGCGGATACGATCACAATTAATGTAGCGATAAACCAGTGAATAAGAAAAGAATAAAAAAACGATCCAGTTCTCCAGGCAACCCAACCAAAAGCAAATCCGCCAAATATCGTGGAGAGAGTCTCCACTTCCGGTTTGCCAATATGAGCAACTGCAAAGGGTACGGCTTGAAGCCAAAGAGCGTCCGGGCCGTATTTACGAGCATACCCGAATAGGATCCATCCCCTGAACATATATTCCCACCCAAAAAGCTCAAGGGACTTTTTCCAAATTAATCCATCTTGAGAGTAGTTGTAAAATCCCTGCATGCCGGAATTTCTGGTGCCGAGAAACCAGATTATTGGAGCCATAAAAAGCAATCCGAGAAACGTCAGCAATAGTCCGGTTTTCCAATCCCCCAAAGTAAAACCATAATCCGAGGGTTTCTCCTTAAAAACGAATATTGTAATCCCAAAAGGAATAAGTACAAATAACAGTAAGCTGTCCAGATAATTGCGGGAAGTCGGACTGTAATAATAATCAGCCATGATTAACAAAGTGCTGACGATTGTAATTACCGCAATTTTCCAATCAATATTTAATCGTTCACCAAGAATTCTTTTCATAAATTTACGCATTGGAAATTTATCTCATTTCGTTGCTGAAAATTACCCCTCAATTATCGCTAAATCTCTTATGAACCGCAACCTTATTACTACTTAAATCGGTGGGAAACGGAAAGGCACATCCATATATATAATTCCTGGAGAATTATTTTCGGATCAGAAATAATATACACATTCACTCAATAATCTTCTGAGCTCAAACACTTTCTATAGCATATCATACTCATCAAATCCGGGTAACTTTACTTGAACTGAACCGTCCAGTGTTGTATACTGATAATAACTTTCTAAAAAGGAAATTTCCATCCATCACTTTTTACTACCGGTGTTTTTATTGGTTTTAGACTAGATTTGCTTTTATGCATTTCTGTCATGCCGCTCTTTAATGCCGCAGGATTGGTCAGGTTTCAGCTCAACCTGAATCCATTACCAGCTTGACACAATACCCTGTGGTATTTTTTGTGCATCATTTATATTCATAGACTCTCTTTTAAGGAGTAATCATGAACCAAACCAACGCTACCGGAACTAAGAAAAAACGCGGCTGGGCTTTTTTTGGGCTGGGCTGTGGATGCCTAATATTTGTCATCATTATCATCGTGGGAATTTATCTCTATGCTGGCTGGTTGGGATATAAGGAAGCTCCTATGATCGTAGAGGTCCAGGAATCTTCCCCGCAGCTGCATGATCCCTATGCTCTAAGTCCTGCGCAGGAGGAGGAGCTCTTCTCCTATGGTTATCCGGAAGCTTTTACAATCTTATTTTACGAAGAGGAAACCACTGCCGGAGGAGTTGCCCCTGTCCGGTTGGAGACCTGGGATTACTATACGCAAGGCATTGGGCTGACATTTATCAATGGGGAGCTGATTGCGGAGGATCCCATTGAAGTGGATGATATTGGCACATTAGATCCCCTGCCATACTACCCGGAACAGTTCAGCGCTTTCATGAGTCTGGAAGAAGTTATCGCTGCAGCTGGAATAGATACCTATGTGGAAATTCCCCTGGATAAAGAATTCCTGGAAGGCGGAATCTCATATTTTGCTAATTCGCTGACCTTTGGATTAAAGGATGATGAACTCCTTTACATTGAAGCGCTGGCACTGACAACTGAATAAAAAATACTGTCATTTTCTCCCAATAGGAGATTAAGGATGAAATTCAAATCCATATTTTTGCTGCTGATCTTTTCCTGCGGTTTAATTCCTCTAAATCCGGTGCAGGCAGAAGAAGTGGTCCAGCGCTCATTAGATGACGCGATTTCTTTAATGTATGTCAGTGACGCCATCCTGTTTGGTGATGTTGATCAAGAGGAAGCATCCAGATCCTTAGGGTTGTTTTCGCCAGTTTATGATGGACCTGAAACTGATCTGGATAATGGAAAGCTGGCTGCCATGATTCACGCTGCCAAAATGGAGCGAAATGATCGTGACAAAAATTGCGAAATTTTAATCAATCAAAATCGGAAAGCCGGTAAAGACTGTGAAGCGGATCGCATAAAGGAATCCTGTGCGGCGAGAAAAGCCGCCATCAACGCCCGGATAGGCAAACTGCATAAATTGCGCGGAGACCGGCGCCGCCCGCTAACTAAAGCTTGGCATTTTCTCAAACGTCAAGGCCGGACCGCCTGGCATAAGCTAGGACCCAGCGGAAGGCGTTTCTTTCACAAAATGGGACCAGACCTGATGCAAATGGTTGCAACCGGCGGATTCAGCGGCAGTGCCTTTAAAACTATATTTAAGGCACATCTGAAAAGGACATTTGGAAAGAAACAAATCAGTGAAATGGTGCTTAAAGGCATTAAGCGGAGGATGATGGGGCAAATGGAGATCGCTCAGGCTGCAGGTGTGGATATTTGTGATCCGGAAGAAAAGTCAGCTCAAAGTGAAAATGAAAAACCGAATGAGGATAAAGAAACAACTGAAGAGTTTAAGTTACCGGATACAGGTGTTTGGGATTTGACCTGTCAACATACGCATGAGCCTGTTACCCGTGATTATCAAAATATTACCTGGAATATAAAAATTTATTGGGATTCTCGGCTTTTTGAAGGAGTTATCGATGCCGATCATTATATTCTAGATGAGAATCCAACACAACATACAACTTGGCATGAAGAAGGTGGAGGATCGGTTACTTCAGATGGGTATTTATGGGGAGATTTTAGCAAAACATCCACAACCACTATTACTTACGGTGATGGACAACCACATGTAAACACTCAGGGTTATGACTTAAATTGGATCGGCGCTATTTCAGAGGAGCTAGATCGCGTTTGCCTCTCTAGAGTCAGCGCCAGTGATTGGTTCACAGTAGACTGGCTAAGAGAACGCGGCAGGAACGAAATGTTCTCGAATGTGGGATATTGCGAAGGCTTGTGTATTGTTAAATAATGTTTTAAATGAGCTCTACTCTTTTTCACCTGAGGTTTACTTATGAATAAAAGATCCATGGCACTTCTGGTGATAATCTTATTTGGGTCAATTCCTTTCCCTATCCAGCTAGTGCAGGCAGAAGAAACTATCCGTCATCCCCTGGATGATGCCATTACCTTGATGTACATCAGCGATGCCATTCTGACAGACGAGAGCGAAATTGACGATTCGCCAGAGTCGATTGGGATGCTCTCGCCCATCCAAGGTGTTTCCTTGGAGGTGGATACTAAGCCGCTCTTAGCCCGCATCATTCATGCCAAGAAAATGCAGCGCAACGATCTTGACGCCAATTGCCGGCTTCTTAAGGCATATTACATTGGACAGGGCAAGGATTGCGAAGCGAAAGAAGTAAATAAATATTGCCAAAAAACACGAGCTGAGATTAACGCCAAAATTGGCTTTTATCACAAAATGAGGGGAGACCAACGGAAATTCTTCACCAAAATGTGGCATTCAATTAAACGCAATTCCAGTAATTTCTGGTATAAAATTGGTCCGCTTGGAAGAAATATTCTTCGTAATATTGGGAAAGAAGCTCTTCAAATGGCCGTCACCGGGGGATTCGGCGGAGGAGCAATAAAGAACCTGGTAAAACACACGGCAAAATCCATGGGCAAAGAGCGCATCAAGCAGGTTATTTACCAGGGTGTACAACGTTTACTCCAGGGGCAATTGGACATCGCCGCCGCTGCTGGAGTGGATATTTGTGAGGAGGATGAACAGGAAGAAGTCATAACAACTGAAGATAAAGAAGAGCCGGGGGATTGTTCTTCAGATCGCGCCTGGGTGGATGAATTCTGGGATGGTGCCGTGGTTCCTACTTTGGTGAAAGATATTAAAAATTGTCAGCCAAAAGCAGCCTGGACGTACCGAAGCTGCCTTCAAGAACAAGCTGCCTCAGGCGTCTGCCCTGAGGACGCTGTGGAAGTCTGCCATGCACAATATGAGGCCATTCCCAAAAACGACAGCGGTGGTTCTGTTTCTCTCTCACCAACTATTTTTCATGGTGCCGCGGAATCGGTGTCAACTTCGCTTATCTATCCCAGCGAGGGCGGATCCGTAAGTGGCCAGTTCTTTTATATCCTTAAAGATAACGTAAGCTATTGTACGATAACAATAACCAGTACGATAACCAGCGGTAATTTTGATCTGGAAACCTGCTCAATGAATGGGACGGCCGAACTGACCATGCTTTACGAAGGTATCGCCTGTCCCAGTGTGTGTGGTCCTGAAACAGGAGCATGTCCAAAAACGTTTCAAGGGATTGTGCCCTGGGAAGCGACCCTGGAAGATAGTGTGCTTTCCGGTGGTGTTGGCGGAAAAGCCTGCGATCCGGGTTGTTTTGGTTTCAGGGCAGGACCGTAACGATAATTTTTTGATTAGTAACAAGTGCCGCCCAAATGTCGTTAAGGCGACATGGTGTTTCTTACTGGATTGTATAGAATAATGACAAATCCAGTAAGAAGGAGCAGATCATGAAAGGACCTGATCTTGGTCTGAAAGTATCCGAATTATGTCAACGAACCGGACCTAAATTATGTTTTTAATTTTCATGGAATCGTTCAGATTCCTAACTTTGGAACAGCTGATCACAAATACTCAGGAAAAGGAAACGCAACTTGGGATGAGACAATTTATTTTTATGGATCGATAGATGCTTACAGGACAGAGTTTATCACTTATACCGGTGGGGATACGGTAACACATCTAGCTAAATTGCAGTGGAATGTAGTTGGAGCACTCTCCCCAAATCAAGATGAAATTCATATTTGTTTCCATGAACACACTCAGGAGCAATTCAATTCCATGAAATTACAGCCCTTTGAGAATTTATTGATCAATTGTGCTACGGAAGTTATTTCATATGTACACCTAAATAAATTTCTTTAGGAGCCTGGCGATGAAAAATAAATCGTTTTTCCTGCTTTTTGTGTTCTTGTTATCTCTCATTCCGCTATCCAGTGTACAAGCTGATGACAAAATAAGCACTTCTCTGGAAGATGCTATATCATTAATGTACGTCAGCGATGCTATTCTGGTAGGGGAAACCGAGCTGGAGGAGGCCTTCCATTCTCCCGTTTTGTTGGCGCCTGTGGCAAATATTCTTTATGACGAACCAGATAACGCTGCCTTAGCTTTCGCTTTACAAGCTGCTAAAAATCTCCGCAATGACCTGGATGCCAGCTGCGCACTGCTGACCTCCCAATACCGCCAGGCAGGAAAGAACTGCGAGGCGGACCTCATTAAAGCGACCTGCGATGAAAAGAGAGCTGAAATTAATGCAGAAATAGGCCTTTTGCACAAAAAACGAGGAGACCGTCGCAGAACGGCCACAAAGATCTATCACTTTTTTAAACGCAGCGGGAAAAGTATCTGGCACCGGATCGGTCCGATTGGTCGTACTTTCCTGCGACGACTGGGTCCGGAAGTTCTGCAAATGGCTGCTACCGGGGGGTTAAGCGGTGGTGTATTAAAGAACTTGCTTAAACACACAGCAAAATCAATGGGTAGGGAACGTATCAAACAAGTTGTCTTTCAGGGAGTGCAGCGTTTGCTGCAGGGGCAGATTGAGATTGCCCAGGCTGCCGGAGTGGATATCTGCGATCCAGAAGAAGAATTGAAAAGCTCAACAGCTGAAAAGCAAGGAGAAATATCACAGGAAAATATTCTTAAGTTAACTCTTACTACAGAAGAGATCGATTTCTCCTGGCACAGCCTTCTTGAACCTGAAGATTCGTTTCATTCATGCGGAAGCTTATGGCCAGATATTGATGATCTCTTTGAGCAGATTACTTTTGAGATCCAAATTGACCCCCAAAACAAAACTTTATCTTCAGAAACAATCAAGGGAAATCGGACGATAGAACACCCAATAGAGTATCGAAACTCTCTTCAACACCAGAGTTTTGTTGTTAAACTTGATGGTCCTTATCAAGTCAGCGAGCCAAATGAAGACGTACTCCTTATCCTCAAAGGCAATACAAAATTATCAATGACCTTGGATGCAGAACGGGAATGCCATTATTGGGAGGTGCCTGATGTCGGTGATCCGGTTTTGATAGTGTATCCTATCAATAGAATTCAAACGATTGACTTTAATACACCTTATGAAGTGAGAATTGTAACCTATGACGGAAAGACCGGTGAACTGTATCTCACTATCGGTAATGAATTGGAATCGTGGGGTAAAAATACTGGTTTTCTTATTAGAACATTAGGTCACACTATTTCCACAGAAGAGATGCAAACGATCTGGCCCGAGTAAAATTAATTTTATTCATCTAAACAGGTGGTGCCAAATGTTAGAAAAATTGCACGATCAAATCACCGCGGAACTTAGCCAGAGCAGCCGGACCGATACTATCTTTGTGGTGACTGCGATTATATTTAACCTGGTTGTCCTGGGGATCAACAGCGCTCTTTCGGATGTGGCTGCTGATGAAAAAACACTTCAGAGCAATCTGATATTTTTTGTTTTATTAATCGTGACTCTTCTGATCAACAGCGCATCATTGTCCGCCTTATTAATTGGCCGTCGAACCAGAAATAAGCTGCTGGAAGGGATCATCAAAATG
>JAUWEC010000113.1 GCA_030608465.1 Chloroflexota bacterium | reverse complement strand
GGTCCGCAGTAACACCTTGCCAATACCTTTTCGCGAGGGGATTTTTGATGGAGTTTTTTCGAGTTTTACCTTGGAACTCTTTGACTCACCCCAAATACCTATCGTGCTTAAGGAATGCCGGCGGGTACTAAAACCGGGCGGCAGGTTGGTGGTAGTTTCGCTTTCAAAAGACCAGCCCCTGCCATGGATGGGCAGGATGTACGAGTCGCTGCATACCCGTTATCCCAGGCTGCTTGACTGCCGTCCGATTCCTGTCCGTTCGCTGATTTCTGATGCAGGATATGAGGTCATGCAAACTCAGGAATCTAGCATGTGGGGACTTCCGGTAAGCATTCTCTTAGCTGTCCATTAATAAAAACAAAAACTTCTCTTTAGAAATTATCAGAGAAGTTTTGTCTAATTTGTGCCCCCACGGAGATTCGAACTCCGGTCTTGACCTTGAAAGGGTCATGTCCTGGTCCCCTAGACGATGGGGGCTTGTTCTGGTTTCGTAAGATACCTTAACGAACGGCAAAAATTTTACCATTCCCTCTGGGTCAGGTCAACCCTAAATGATATCCGATCACTGTGTTGCCCGCCTTATATGTCCCCGTTTTTTCGCAGACTGTGGGTAAAGGTTGCGATATGCTTACGATTGACCAACAATGCCGGGGTTTTTATTTCCAGCTCAGGATAAACAATTGACCGCACTGTTCCTTCAAAAATTGGCAGATATTCCCAGGTTCCCCCAGACATCAACGCTTTGAAATAAAACCTTCCCGGCCATTCCAGTGTACCTTCAATCTCATAAATGGAATCTGTAATGGCAATATTGAAGTAATTTACTTTTTCATAACCCGGGCGGGTAATTCCTTTTGGTCCAATATCTTGACGACGTTTTAAACTGGCGATGTAAATTTGATCCTTCACCAAGCGGATATCCGCCAGTTTCTGCACCAAAAAATCAGGGTCATGAATGCGTCCTAAACTGGCATCCATGATTGTCATGTACGAACTGGTTGGATCTGTGAGCAATCCAAACAACCCGGTATTGCTGACCTTTACAGAACCGGAAATCCTGTAGCTTGCCATCAACACATGGACGGGAATGATGCGTTTTGTTAGTGCCCGCTGTGTCATACCTTAACTCCCGGATAATACCTACGCCTCCATCTCCTGAAGGAGATTAACTTATTCTGGCAAATACAGACGCAAAATCAACACCATCCTGCCAGGATCTGGTGTTTTTCAATACCTGATACCTATTTGTATGATAACAGAAACATCCTAAAAAGAGGTGTTTCCCACTTTCTGTTTATTTTTTTCTTTACTGTTTATCTAAACCGGATCCGTATCTCAGGAACCGGATGTGGTTTTGTGTAATTGTACCTGTTTAATCTGATGCCATGACAGGATTTGTCCCATTAATCAGCCCCCATGAAGATGGAGGCCAGTAGACCACCAACGCTTCCCCAATTACGTTGTTCAGAGGAACCATTCCCCAGGTATGCGAATCGGAGGAATTATTCCTGTTATCGCCTAATACAAACAAGGTGTTTTCAGGAACATCCCACTCTCCCTCATACTGTGGTTCCATAGTGAGATACGGCTCCGACAGCATGATGTCGTTTACATAAACAATCCCGTCTTCGATCAGGATGTGTTCCCCCGGCAAACCAATCACCCGTTTGATATATTCCTGGGTGATGTTCCGTGGAAAATCAAAGACAACCACATCTCCACGTTCTGGTTCTCCGAATCGGTAATTAATTTTACTGACAATCACAAATTCGCCGTGATGCAGGTTGGGTTCCATGCTCGAACCATCAATTTTTATCCTGGCTGATACAGCATTGATTAGGAAAAACAGAACCACTGAAAGCAGCAAAGTCTCCAGGATGTCAAATAAAACACCTAGCAATTTGGGTTTTTCAGTTATATTTTCTTCGCTCTCAACGGAGAGAGGGTCAAATTCAATAGTCATTTTCTTAATTTCACTTTTTAATGTGTGTCAGATTATATAATCCTTGCCCCGTAAGGGCAAGGGGAAGGAAAACACTACCGGGATGATTAAATTGCCTTGATTCCCCCAGGATTAACAAATTTTATTGAATTCTGGAACGATATGGGGGTAATCTCATCTACCTCTGAGGATAATTCTAATTGGTGTTCCAATAAATGGCGCCTGCTCACGAATTTGATTTTCCAGGTATCTCAGATAGGTAAAATGGGCTAATTTTGGATTGTTCACATGAAGTAAGAAAATGGGAGGATCATTTCGTACTTGAGATCCATAGTATATTCTCAGGTGTTTGCCCGCTTTTGAGGGTGCCGGATGTTTATCCTGTGCATGCTGAACAATCCGGTTAACTTGAGAAGTTGACAACCTGACCAGTCTTTCCTCATGGACCTGTAAAGCCAATGGTAAAACCTTATCAACACGTTTGCCTGATAATGCTGAAATGAACAGGATCGGAACATAATCCATAAAATTTAATTCGTAGCGAACAAATTTCGTAAATTCAGCCATGGTGTGGGTGTCTTTTTCGATTAAATCCCACTTATTAATAATTACAACAACACTTTTCCACTCATCCAGGATATATCCTGCGATGTGTGTATCCTGGGATTTAATCCCTTCGTAGGCATCTACCACCAGCAGCGCCACATCAGATCGTTCAATTGTCTTCATGGCTCTCAACACGCTGAACTTTTCAACTCCAGGATCAATACTCCCGCGTTTGCGAATACCCGCGGTATCGATGATCGTGATTGGCACCTCATTATAGATCAGTCTGGTATCAATAGAATCCCGGGTAGTTCCGGGAATGGGGCTCACTATTACCCGATCTTCCCCTAATATTTTATTCAATAAACTTGATTTTCCCACATTGGGTTTCCCCACAATGGCGATCTTTACAGATGTATCCTCTTCTTCTTCGCCCCCCTCCGGAAGCAGGGCAACCAATTCATCCAGCATATCCCCGGTTCCGGATCCATGAATGGCAGAGATAATGTGCATTGATTTAAAACCCAGCTCATAGAATTGAACTGCGTTTTGCCGGATTTTTTCACTTTCACACTTGTTGACCACCAGCAGGATGGGGGGGAATAGTTCTCCATCCTTCATCTTTTGGGCTTTTCTTAAGGAGTTGGTTATTTCCCGATCCGCCGGGGTAACACCGGATTGTCCATCCACAGTGAACAGGATTGCGTCAGCTTCCCGAATCGCCATTTCCGCCTGTGTCCGGATTTGTTCAATGAATTGGTGGGACCCAATGGATAAGGGTTCTTGATTCTTCCCCGGACCTACCTGGGTAGGATCCAATCCCCCGGTATCTATGATATCAAAAATCACCCCTGTCCACTCAACTTCGGTGACCAGGCGGTCTCTTGTGGTTCCAGGAATATCATCGACAATAGCCATCCGTCTTTCAGCCAGACGATTAAAAAGGGTGCTTTTGCCCACATTCGGGCGACCAACGATGGCAACAACTGGTTTCTGCATAAGCTTTCAGATTAAGAATGGGGGTTATTTACGAGTCAGTCGTGCTGGTTGAACCTTCTTCGATCACAATTTCAACCGTCGTCGGGGAAATATCCTCCCAGATCACATCCGCGGGAAGTATTTCAACCGTCGGTATCACGGTGTGAACGCCAATTTCAAGATTTGTCAAATCAACAACCACTCTGATATCACGCAAGGTAAGATTATCCAAGATCGGAACCGGACCCATGATCCGGACACTAACCTGCTTTGGGGAGACTTCCGCCGATAAACCGGGCAAGAGACCGATAATCTCAATCTCCCGAGAGATGGCCATAGTGGTTTCCAGCGCGGTGACATTTACTTGTACAAGGACTGTTGGATCTCCTACTACAGTAACACCATTCGGCAAATCCAGCTCCAGAATGGTTTCCAGATATCCGTCGACCCCTGTTAAATCAAGTGGTTTGGTATTTACATAACCGGGAAGCTGTTCTACCAACTGTGGGTTTTCTGAAAAAACCATCACTGTCGGTGGCGCTGGGGTGATGCTGGTAAACCGGTACCCGGGTTCGACGAAGCCCTCGGTGGTCACATTAACCGCCACATTTCTGTATCCACCTTGGAGGCTGATAACCTGGTTCACCCGGACAATATCCGGGGTCAATGTGATGGCGTCCACCAGGTCACCATTTTCGTCATGCGCCTGGAGGGTTAATTCTTTTGAAATTGTTCCACTTGCGTCTGAAATATCCAATATCCCAACCACAGCCGCAACATCGTCCACTTTCGTTTCCAGTCCTGTGACAGTAGCCAAAACCTCGTCCCACTCCAATCCGCTTGTTTTGTATCCAATGGCAGGTTCGCCTTCCACCTGGATGGAGATTTGAAGTGTTTTTGAGATTAAGTTGCTGATTTTTAACTTGAGCTGTTTAGGATTTTGTTCCAGGATCCTGATCGGTTTGAGGTGATCTGGAATCCTCACCAGGACAGGAAATAGGTAGGTCCCTGCCTCAATACCAGTAAGGTTAATATTCGCTGTAAGCGGATTGTCTTCTTCAATCTGCAGAATGATGCTTTCCGGGGCCAGTATTTTCAGTGTAACTGTCTCAGGCAAGAGATCAACAATAGCAATGTCTGTTGTCTGTTGAATCACTTCTAACGGGACAGTTAGTTCTGCTTCAATATTCGGGTTGGCTGACGTAACAGCAGAAGCCCAGATTACGATCGCCAACAAGAGCGACAGGATGAGCGAAGTGAGATTGGTGCCCAACCAGCGTAATAATCTCATTCAGAAATTCCTTGAAATATGGCAATTAACCGAGAAAGGAGGGATTTTGAAGACTGGTCAATTTGGAAATAGTCAATCAGTTGCCCTTGAAGTTCATCCAGCGGCACATATTTATCAATTTTCCCGTCATAAGCCAGGGAAACAATCCCCGTCTCTTCCGAGATTACAACCGCGACTGCATCGCTCTCTTCTGCAACACCTAAGGCTGCCCTATGTCTCAATCCCATAGAGCGTTCCGGCGATTGTTCCAGCACTCCGCTGGAGGAGAGAGGAAGCACACAACCAGCTGCGGCAATCACTTCCTCAGAAATAATAATTGCTCCATCATGCAATGGTGTTTTTGGAAAAAATATCTGGATTAGGGTTTCCGGGTTGACTTTTGCCTCAAGGCGCACACCAGTTTCAATATAGGCCTGGAGGGAATCTAATCTGGAAAATACTATCAGCCCTCCATATTTCATTTCAGCGATTCGTCGTGATGCCAGGACAACATTTTGAATGATCCGCTCCATTTCTGTGGAAAAATTATCCTGGGCTAAGATTGACCCCGTCCTTCCTATCCGTTCCAATACCCGTCGGATTTCAGGGGCAAAGATTACCGGGATAGCCAGTAACAGTGTTGGCAGTGTACTTGTGATCAACCAGGAAAACGCAGGCAGTACCCTGAGACTGGAGAGCAAGCTGATGACAACAATTAAGAATAATACACCCCGCATCAAAACTAGCGCTTTGGTATCCCTCAGCATGTAAAGCAAAAAGAACACTACGGCAGCTACCAGGATGATATCAACAACGCTGAGCCAGTTTGCCCGCTTGAATATAAACAGCAAATAATTCCAAAGATTTATGATCACTATGTTGTACCTGAAGTAAAATTGTGGTTACTGCATAGGACGCAATATCCGGTCCTTTCTGAGCTGTTTAAACAGCAGGACGGTCCCGGGGGGCATGGATTCCATCACTGCATTTTGCCAGGCTTTCACCTGGAGATCTTTTACTGTCCGGGCCTGGTACCCCAGGGTGCTCCACAGATTCTCATGTTGAGCCAGGGAGGGAGGTAGAAAAAGCAGCGCTGCCTCGCTCTGAAGTTCTTTAGAAGATTCTTCCACATAATTCATGAGTGCTTCTAAACCTTTCTGGATTGCCAGACCCTCATTCAATATGACATCATCTACCCGGGTAATCAGGTTTTCTACTTGCCAACCCAGCAGTCCAATAATCTCCTCGTCTGAAAGCAGCAGCATATATGCCTTTTCTCCAAATGCTGCCATGATGTCATCCTTGGTCATTTTCTTTTTAGTACGACTTTTCTGACTCATATAGCTTGCAATCTGCTCAGCGGATTCAGGAGTTGCCCTGCGGACATCCAGCTTGCCGTAAGATTTACTGGGAAGCGGTTTAAAGTCCGGTTCTTCCTGTGTTATGATCTGCCACGCTTCATAAGCCTGCTTCCAGGTCTTTTCAAATGAACCGTCGTTTTCAATTACCACATCTGCCTTGGTAAGTATTGCTGTAGCTGGCAGTTGGGCATTGATTCTATCTTCCGCTTCTCGTTTGGTCAGATTCCGTTTATCCATCAGCCGCTCGAGCTGCAAATCGGTGGATGCCATTGTGACCCAAACCTGATCACATAGACTGTGCATTTCCGATTCCAACAGTTTGATCGCTTCAATCACTATCACCCGGTGGGAAGATTTTTTTACCAGGACATCCAGTGCCTGCCTGACCAGGGGGTGAATGATTGTTTCCAGGCGAAGCATCGCGTCTGGATTATTAAACACCACTTCACCAAGTTTGGCACGATCGATTTCTTCATTTGCCCCCAAAATCCATCGCCCGAACGTATCAATAACGGGTTGATAACCAGGAGAAGATTTCATAATGGCACGGTGCGACAGCACATCTGCATCAATTCCATACGCGCCCAAATGCTCGAGCATCTTCCGTACGACACTCTTCCCAGTCGCAATATTACCCGTTAACCCGATGGCATATTTTCCTCGCCAGGCACTCATAATCCCTCCTGACCGATTTGGGTCATCGTTCTCAGTCATTCTACATTGTAGTTTGGTATTGAAAGAATGTCAATTAATTCATGACAATACGAGTGATTTTTTATTGTCCCAGGGTAATTTTCAGGATGTGTAGTAATTTCTCCCTGTCCCTTCCCTTGATCGGGGAGAAATTACTGCGCATGTTTGGCACAGCTTTGATTCAACGCAGCTTACTTCTTTTTATTAACACCTATACCGGGGCGGTCTGGCAATAGAATTTGTACTTTATCGTAGGTAATTCCCTCAAATGGATCATTAGAAATTAGCAGGGGTGCATCAAGATCTATCCAGTCTGCCAAAGCAGTCAAGTGCGCCATGGCTGTAACACCCAGCGATGTCTCCGCCATACAGCCAAGCATTATTTTTAATCCCAGTTCTTTTCCCCGCCTCAGTATTTGCAACGTAGGTGCCAAGCCACCAAGCTTCATCAATTTTAAGTTAATTCCCTGAACACCGGCTTTAGCTAGTGCATCAATATCTTCTATGGATTGAACTGACTCGTCGGCGACAATCGGGATATCAGTATGCTCCTGAACATAGCCTAAACCTTCGATATCCGAGCCGGGCACAGGCTGTTCTATCATCTCGAGGTGGTAGGGAGCTAAAGCCGCTACCAGCTTCACTGCTTCGTCTGGAGACCAACCAGCATTCGCATCTACATATAACTTCACATCAGGACGGGCATTCCGCACTGCGGCAACGCGGCCGATATCATCATCGCTGCCTAATTTCAGTTTGATAATGGGATATTGAGGACGATCGGCTGCCATTTGTGCCATCTCCTCCAAAGAAGAAATGCTGATAGTAAAGGCAGTGGGAACAGGCGCAGGTTTCGGCAAACCAAATAATTGATATAAAGGTAAATTGAATTTCTTCCCGATCCTATCATGAAGGGCCAGATCAAGGGCCGCTCTGGCAGGTGCGGGACCATCTTGCCCGATCCAGGATGTGATCTCAGACGGATCATCGGGGAAAGGAATCTCCCGCTGAGAAGCAGTATCCCAGAATGATTTCATATCATCATCTTTAACGTTATAGTAAGGTGGAATGGTCCCTTCCCCCCATCCCTCATCATCTGCCAATCGAATCCAATAAGCCCGTCGGGTTGTACTCACACCGGTTGACAGTTGAAATGGATTATGAAACTTTAGTGTAATGGCTTCCCAGGAAAGCCGCGGCGTACTTATCATGATTCTGCTCCATGGTAACTTATCTCAAATATTAGGTTTTAGGGATTGGATATTGTTCGTTAAACAAATCAGGTACAGGAATAATATAAAACCTCCCGTCATATCCACCAGGGAGGCTTTATCGACACACCGGGGCAAATTTAATTATGATTGAAGTTTCTGTGCAAAATGACAGGCAACCCAATGTTTGTCATTTTCTTCCCGATACTCTGGCTCATCTGTAAAACAGATTTCTTTGGCGATAGGACACCTGGTATTGAAATTACATCCTACTGGCGGGTTTGATGGACTTGGGATATCTCCATCCAGAATAATCCTATCCTTCTTTTCTGCGAAGTCTGGATCAGGAACTGGTACTGCAGACATTAAAGCCTGGGTGTAAGGATGCAGGGAGTTTATGAATATCTCATCCCGGTCTGCTAATTCCACAATTTTTCCTAGATACATCACTGCCATCCGATCGCTGATGTGCCGGACCATACTCAAATCATGAGCAATAAAGAGATAGGTCAAACCGAGTCTGTTTTGAAGTTCTTCCAGTAAATTGACGACCTGGGCCTGAATCGATACATCCAGCGAAGATATTGGCTCATCACAGACTACAAACTCTGGATTCAAAGCCAGGGCTCTGGCGATCCCAATCCGCTGCCGCTGTCCGCCGGAAAATTCATGGGGGTACCGGTTTACAAAGTCCGGATTTAATCCCACCATATCCAGCAGTTCCTGGACACGGTCTTGTTTGGTTTTTCTTTTTTGTTTTGTGTGGACATCCAGGGGAGCTCCCACGATAGACCCAACCGTCATTCTAGGATTTAACGATGCATAAGGATCCTGAAAGATCATCTGCATTTTTCGTCGGGTATGCCGTAGTTCTCGTTCTCCCAGGGAATTCAGATCAACTCCATCAAATATGATATCCCCGGCTGTCGGTAGGTATAAATGCAGCATTGTCCGTCCG
>JAUWEC010000257.1 GCA_030608465.1 Chloroflexota bacterium | reverse complement strand
TATAATAAGCTCTCTAGCATCAAATTGTAGTCCCCGATTTTTTCTTTGTCAAGAAAGAACATAACACTGGAAACTCTCTTTTCAGAAAGAGGTTACATTCTTCATGAAAAAGGACGCTATCCCTCCTGCAGCACCATACCTGATTGTACCGATCGGCATAGCAGCTGTTTCCACTGCCTCGCTCTTCATCCGTTTTGCCTAGGAATATGCGCCGTCGATTACGATCGCTGCTTTCAGGATGGGTTTGGCGGCGCTGCTTCTTTTTCCCTATACGATTGTCAAACACAAAAATGAGTTGCGAGCCTTATCCCGAAAAGATCTTGGATTTGCATTACTGGCTGGATTTTTATTAGCTGTTCATTTTGCTACCTGGATCACTTCTCTTGAGTATACATCTGTGGCCAGTTCTGTTGTTCTCGTCACCACAACCCCGTTGTGGGTTGCCTTGCTGGCGCCAGTTTTCCTGGGAGAAAAAACAGCCCGGCTCGCCGTTATGGGTATGATAGTGGCTTTGCTTGGAGGCGTTATTATTGCAGGCAGTGATGTCTGTTCCTGGATGCCCGGAGGAATCACTTGTCATTTTCAGGATGGTTTGGCTGGATCCCAAAGCCTATTGGGAGATCTTCTGGCGGTATTGGGTGCTATCTCCGGGGCCGTATATTTTATGATCGGCAGACATCTGCGGCGTAAAATATCCTTAACGCCGTATATATTCCTTGTTTTCAGCGCTTCAGCACTGTTCCTAGTGATTTCCATGTTTTTCATGGAAGGTGCCCCTGCTGTATATCCAACCCGGGTATATGGTTGGTTGATCTTATTGGCCGTTGTACCTCAGCTTCTAGGGCATACCATATTTAATTGGTCGCTGAAGTATTTGCCTGCAGGCTATGTATCTGTAAACCTGCTCGGAGAACCGATTGGATCTACTATTTTGGCTTATATTTTCCTCAATGAGAAGCCGCCAGCAGTTAAAATAATTGGTGCTATACTTATTTTAGCTGGTATCGGACTGGCTTCTTTTCACCAGAAACCTCAACCCGGGGTTCAACACTCTTAGGAGAACCTGTGACGGACAACCAGGACCCCCGCAACGTAAAAGATATACTAGATGCCCTGGCGCAGCAAAGTAAATCCTTCCAGGGTATTTGGAACCGTCTCAGGAATTACAGCTGGGATATAGGCGGTATTCTTTTGCTTGCTTTCTCCATCATGATCCTGATTGCCACCTTATTTCCCGACCTGGTAGCTGGATCTGCATTATTAAGATGGACGAAAATCATCCGGTTGGGTTTAGGATGGGGGAGTGTATTTGTTGTCCTCTCCGGCATAGTCTTGGGGATCTGGATGTTAAAACAGCAGGCAGGTGAACCTTATTCGGTCATTTGGGTGAGAATTTTTGCCCTGGAGGGCGCTATTTTCTTCCTGATTATTTTGTTAACGGTTATTGGAGGACATTCTCTGGACCGAGCCAGGGAAGGATTGGATGGCGGGCTGGTCGGCTGGGGTTTGGTGGAAGCCTTTTCCAGTGTAATTGGTTTGGTTTGGACCGGGATACTGGCTTTTTTAGGGGCAGTGATAGGCAGCATTGTGGGATTGGGTTTGACAGATAGGCTGCAGCGGCAAATAGCTGAAATCCAGGGTTATCCGATGATCCCAAAGCTGGAAACCGCCGATATAGATCAACCCTCCAGGCAGGAAAAGGAACCGCCAGGAACGGAAAAACCTGAGCCTGAGAAACGGAAACAGCGAATACCGTCGGAATTTCGCAAACAATTTAAGGTTGAAACCAGAGAAGATAAACCGCAAAAAGCACCTCACCGGGATAAGCACCTGCCCAGTCTTGACCTGTTGGATTCCGGAAAGGCTTTTCGGCCGAATCAACGGCATATTAACATGACCGCAGGATTAATTGAGAAGACCCTGGCGGAATTCGGCATTCCTTCCCAGGTGGTCGGATTTCAGGTGGGTCCTACAGTGACCCAATTTGCTGTTAAGCCCGGATATTTAAATGGAACAGATGATGATGCTGATGAGGAAAGGAAAAGGGTTCGGGTATCAAGAATTACTTCCCTTAAGAAAGACCTGGCGCTTGCCTTATCTGCCAAGCAGCTGCGTATTGAAGCGCCAGTTCCAGGAAGATCCTATATTGGGATTGAAGTTCCCAATGAAAAATCCTCCCTGGTCCATCTCCTGTCAATAATTGAGTCGGACGTTTTTTATAAGCTGGATTCCCCTTTGGCGATTGCTCTGGGAAGTGATGTTTCTGGAGAACCCGTTGTGGCGGATTTAGCCAGCATGCCGCACTTATTAATTGCGGGAACTACAGGTTCGGGAAAATCCGTCTGCATCTCTTCCATAGCCACCTGCTTGGTGATGAACAATTCACCAGAACAGCTCAAGTTGGTTATGATCGATCCAAAGATGGTAGAACTGGTTCGGTTTAATGGTCTTCCTCATTTGTACGGTAAGGTAGAGACCAACCTGGAGCGAATTCTGGGGGTGCTGCAGTGGGTAGTGGCGGAGATGGATAAACGATATCAGATTCTGGATGAAACACGATCCAGAAATATTGACACCTATAACAAGAAAGTAAGACGGAGGAAGGACGGGGAAATTTTACCCCGCATCGTGGTGATGATTGATGAGTTGGCTGACCTGATGATGATAGCTCCTGCGCAGACGGAGTTCAGCCTTGTCCGGTTAGCCCAGATGGCAAGAGCGACCGGAATTCACCTGGTGGTTGCGACTCAACGGCCAAGTACCGATGTGGTTACAGGATTGATTAAAGCGAATTTCCCGGCCCGGATGTCATTTGC
>JAUWEC010000099.1 GCA_030608465.1 Chloroflexota bacterium | reverse complement strand
CTGAGCTGCTTCGGATCTGGAGAGCCAGGAAAAAGACTGTTATTATGATTACCCATGATATATCTGAAGCTGTCTTTCTGGCAGATCGGGTGCTGGCGATCAGCCCACAGCCCGGTGATTTGAGGTTGGATTTGAAAGTGGATTTAGAACGGCCGCGTCAAGAAGAAGACCGATTCACTACAGAGTTTGTAGGGTTGACCCAGCAGCTGCGCAAGGCAATTGAGTAATTTCACATCTTATTTCTTGTCACAGGAAAAGGACAAAAATTAATCTATATTAGATATGATTTAGTGATACCATTGTCTTATTGGTTTTTAATGGTTATCTTATCAGCGGAGAAAATACTAATGGAAGAACTGCATCCTATAGAAGCCCATCCCAGGAAAGGAAATCCTCTAAAATTTATTATAGGCGGAGTGGTCATCGTTGCGGCGATCATTTACCTGATAGTCTCCTCGTTATCAGCCAACGTGCAGTACTTTTTAACTGTTGAGGAAGTTTTGAACAAACAGTCGGCAGGGGAATTGACAGGACGCAATATACGCGCATCAGGAGCTGTTCTGGGTGATTCAATTCTATATAATATGGATACACTGGAGTTGAGTTTTACTATTGTTCATATCTCGGGGGATAATCTACTCCTTGAACAAGAAGGTGGATTGGCCAGTGCTTTACACAATGCCGTAATGGATCCTAATCGACCTAGCTTGGAAGTGGTTTATTATGGTCCTATTCCAGACCTGCTTCAAAATGAAGCCCAGGCCATTATCACCGGTAAGGTGCTTGCCTCCGGAGTGTTTGAAGCAGATGAGATTCTGTTAAAATGTCCCACAAAATATGAAGGATCTGTTCCCGATCAAATTGAGATTGAATCCTAACACAACCACAAATACAACCAAAAAGTAGATATTGGCATGGAGATTGTAAATGGCAACAGATATTGGATTTGGATCTTTATTAATAACCCTGATCGTTTCAATATACGGATTAGGTGCAGCGGTATATGGTGAAAAGGAAAAAAAGAAAGCCTGGATACTAAGTGCAAAACAAGCGATGCGGCTTGTATTCCCACTCCTGACTATCTCAATCATCTCTCTTCTTTATCTCCTGTTAACGGACAAGTTTGAAGTAGTGTATGTCCAGGAAGTCTCCAGCCGGAGCATGCCGGATTATCTCAAGATCACAGCGCTCTGGGGAGGACAATCAGGGTCTTTGCTTTTTTGGTCCTGGTTGCTGGCAGGTTTCACTTCTGCTGTTACTCTCCGGAAATGGGACAGGGATCAGGATTTTTTACCCTGGGTAATTGTGGTCAGTTTGGCAACCCTAGCATTTTTTGTATTGTTAAATACCTTTTTTGAAAATCCGTTCATCCGCTATTGGGAAACCTCAGAGGGAATCGCAAGGGCATTTTCCCGTCCTCTGGGAGGTGTTCCGATTTTCCCCAGTGACGGCAGGGGATTGAATCCGCTGCTGCGGCACCCGGGAATGATCATTCATCCTCCTATGCAGTATCTGGGTTTTGTTGCCTTTATTGTTCCTTATGCATATGCCATGGCTTCTTTGATAACCGGGCGCACAGATGACCGCTGGATTCAGTTAAGCCGGCGCTGGACACTCTGGGCCTGGTTGTTTCTCTCGCTGGGTTTGGTATTAGGAGCCCGCTGGGCTTATGATGTACTGGGATGGGGCGGATATTGGGGCTGGGACCCGGTTGAGATCTCTGCATTAATGCCCTGGCTGTCCGGGACGGCTTTTTTACATACGGTTTTAATCCAGGAAAGACGGGGCATGTTTAAACAATTGACCATGGTTTTAATCATCCTGACTTTTAACCTGGTGATCTTTGGGACTTTCTTAACTCGATCAGGTTTATTATCCTCGGTGCATTCTTTTACCCAGAGCACAATAGGTCCCATATTCTTAGCCTTTATCTCACTGATATTAATTGTTTCATTGTGGTTGCTGAACAAACGCTGGAATATACTAAAATCCCGCCAGGTTGTAACTTCCTATTTTTCCAAGGAAGCCTTAATCATCATCAGTGTAGTCCTCTTTTTAGGGATTCTGGTGACTTCCTTCTGGGGAGTAATTTTCCCCAAGATATCCGAATTAGTAACAGGACAGAAGGTTACAGTAGGACCGCCTTTTTATGAGCGGGTCGCTGCTCCGATCCTGGGTGGATTGTTGATAATTATGGCGATCTGTCCCCTGGCTGTTTGGGGCTACGCCTCTTTTAAACACCTAGGGCGGTTGCTTTGGAAACCATTTATCTTATCGATAGTAGGAATCGTCCTTCCTTTGTACGCCGGGATGACACACTGGCCGGCGGTAGTGGCATTCTGGTTGGTGGCGTTTGTACTGGCAGTCAATGCCATTGAATTCTTCCGGCGGACCAAACTGCGGAGAAAGAAGCATATAGGTTCCCTGTGGGAATCTGTTGTACATGTCTTTAATAAGAACCGCCGGGCATACAGCGCGATGATCATCCACATTGCCGTTGTCCTGATGGCATTAGGAATTATCGGGATTGAATTTTTTCAAACAGAAACCCAGGGAACACTTCCTGAAGGGGGTGAACTGGGCTTGGGTTCTTACAAGATGGTTTTTGAAAAACTGGATGTCTTTGATACAGATGGTGGAAGAAATGTCGCCCGGGCGGTTGTCAGTGTTGAGAGGGATGGTCAAATCATTGATGTGCTGTATCCCCGGCGCGATTACTTTTACGATTCTGGCCAACCAATGACCATTCCGGGTGTTCGCAGTACACTGGTAGATGATTTTTACGTTATCCTTGTAGATTGGAAGGCTATCACAGCGGAAAGCGCGACATTTAAGGTTTACCACAACCCACTGGTAAAATGGATGTGGATTGGCGCCTGGATATTCATTTTTGGTGTTGTGCTGGCAACCTGGCCCGATAAGAAAATTAAACCGTTTCCAGTGAGGTCTTGATGATAAAACAACCAAAACGAATTCTAACGTTATTAACCTCAGTACTAATCCTGGTTGCCTTATTTCCGGGTTCTGCGGTAGCGCAGGGGTCAGATCCCACGGATGATGATGTAAATGCGATAGCCAAACAGCTTTACTGCCCGGTTTGTGAAAACATACCCCTAGATGCCTGCGGTACCACTGCCTGTGAACAGTGGCGCGGTATTATCCGCGACAAACTCCGCGAAGGCTGGACCGAAGATCAGATCAAGGCTTATTTTGTGGACCAATATGGCGACCGGGTTCTGGCCGAACCTCCCAGGAGTGGATTTAATTGGGTGGTTTACATCGTGCCGCTGCTGGTATTCGTGGGTGGTATAATCCTGCTCTATTTTGCATTTCAACGCTGGCGAACAGCAGAACCGGAGGAGAGTTCCCGGAAGGGTGTCAAACGAGCTGCTGATTCCCGGAACTCGACAGATGAGTACATTTCCCGTGTTGAGGAAGAATTGAGGAAAAGATCTAAAGGATAGATATGAAAAAAATACTTATCTGGGGGGGAGTGGTTTTACTCTTATTGATTCTAGGATTTGGGCTGATTCAATCCCAGCAGGGACAGATCGGCAGGGGAGAGCTAGCGCCGGATTTTGAGCTGAAATCGTTTTCCGGAGAAACTTACCGGCTGTCAGATTTCCGCGGCAGCGTTGTTGTGGTGAATTTTTGGGCCTCCTGGTGCGATTCCTGTAAACCTGAGGCGAAAGACCTGGAAGCTGCCCACAAATATTACCAACCGCGGGGAGATGTTTTATTCCTGGGGGTAGACTATGTGGATACCGAACCGGAAGCGTTAGCTTACCTGGATGAATTTCAGATCACCTACCCGAATGGACCGGATTTACGAACCAAAATCTCCCAGGCTTTCAGGATCCGGGGCGTTCCGGAAACATTTATCATTGATCAGAACGGTGTGATTGTCCATGTCCAGATCGGTCCTTTTAGATCTTTGGAAGATATCTTATCGATTATTGATCCCTTATTGTAATTCTATCAATTAGAAGTGTGGTGCTTATGGCTCTCATCTCAACTTTCAGCTTGCTAGTAATTTTTGTTCTGGCGGCATACATAATAATTCGCCCCTTATTGGAGGAGTCGAACACCCGGGAATCAGTTCTTCCTGGGAAGTATGATTCTCTTCTCGCAGAAAGGGAACGTTTGTTTTCCTCAATTGAGGACTTGGATTTGGAATTTGACTTACAGAAGATCTCTTCCCGGGAACATACCCGGAGCAGAGATATTTTGCTTAAAGAAGCAGCAGAGGTATTGAAACAGTTGGATAAGGTGGAAACAAAACTCCATAAAACCCGCGGGTTATCCGCTCCTCCGATAGTTGAGGAGGATCTGGAAAAAATGATTGAAGCCCGCCGGCTTAAGTTAAAAGGCGAGAAACCCAAATTTTGTTCCCATTGCGGGAAGCCAGTGAAATCCAGAGATCAATATTGCACCCATTGTGGGGAGGAATTGTGAGACACCGTGTATTCACCCCCTTCCTTACCCTATTTGTCATCCTGGGAATCAGCCTGGTTGTTTCAGGGTGTTTGAATATGGCCGAGGATGTTCCCCCTCCTCCGGGAGCAAACCAGTCAGATCCGGTTAGAAATCCATCGGAGCCAATACAGGAGCAACCCCAATCCGCAGAAACTGCGTTGGATGAAACCGGAGTGGGAATTGTCACAGTAGAGGTATTGGATCAAACCAGTGAGTTGCTGCTGGATCAGAACATAAATGTCCATTTGGAAGCCTTTGACAATTTTTCACTAGTCTATCAAGAGACTTTGCCATTGCCTTCTTCTGGTACTGTAGATTTTGGAGAAGTTCCTCTTCGGGGTGGAAGAGTTTATTTAGCCTCTGTTTCCTATGGCGATGTTGTGTACCGATCCGAAATCACTGAAATAGGTCCAGGTTCTTCCTCATTGTCTTTACTGGTGCAAATAGTTGATACCACCACAGATGACTCAGGATTAATTATTGACCGCTTACATGTATTTATTGATTTTTCACAGCCTGATTTGGCCCAAATCACAGAAATATACATTTTTTCCAATATAGGAAATGCGACCGTGGTTGCTAAGGAACCAGGTCAAGCGACTGTGATGTTCCCACTCCCTGAAGAGGCATCAGCTATTGGTTTTAATGACGGTGTCCTGGGTCAGAGATATCTCGAAACCCAGGATGGTTTTGGCGACACAGTAAGCATTCCCCCCGGCATTGGTATCTATCAGGTAGTGGTGAATTACATCCTGCCTTATCAAGGAAATGAACTTGATTTTATTCAATACACTAATTATCCCGTTGGGGCAGTTGTGGTAATGACCCCAGATAGTCAGGTCAAAGCGAACGAGTCTTACCTTGAGTATCTTGGTATCCAGTCTATTCCCAGCGGCACTGTCCAGGTGTATGCCGGTGAATCACTTGAACGAGGGGATGAACTGCAGTTCCGGCTTTCCGGGAAACCAGAATCCGCCCTAAATCAAGAAGATTCCTCGACGGCACAATCCCAGTCCCAAGGATACTTAATTGGATTGGCAATCATCGGGGTGGTGATGTTCCTGGCAGGCTTCTGGCTCTTCTTCAGAAATCGGAGAATGAGTGAGTTGGAATGGGATCAAATGGATTTAGGAGAAGATCGGGATCAGATCCTTGATAAAATTATCGCGCTGGAGGATTTATTCGATTCGGGAGAAATCACCGAAAAATCCTTCCTGAAAAAAAGACAAGAATTGAAGAAAAAATTAAGCGATCTGGTTCAGGATAACAACTAAACTTCATGATCCAAGTAATAAAACTAGTTAAGCGATTTGGTCCAATAACAGTATTACGTGAGCTGGATTTTGAAGTCCGCTCCGGGGAATTTGTGGCTTTATTGGGTCCCAACGGCGCCGGAAAGACCACCTTATTAAGGATTCTGTCGTCGCTTTCCAAACCAACATCTGGATTGGTCCAGGTAGCGTCTTACCGATTGCCGGAAGGTGCGGTACATTTGCGGGCTCTATTGGGTGTGGTTTCTCATCAACCGTTGCTGTACGGTGATCTCACTGCGGAAGAAAATTTATCTTTTTACGCCAGGTTATACGGTGTAGATCGACCCCGAATAGGGGAGGTGCTTGACCTGGTGGGTCTCTCCAGCCGCAAATCAGATCTAGTGCGGGTTTTTTCTCGAGGGATGCAGCAGCGTTTGGCAATCGGCCGGTCAATTTTGCACAACCCCCAGATATTGTTACTGGATGAACCTCACACCGGTTTGGACCAGGAAGCAGGTGAAATTTTAGATAGTGTGCTGCGGGAGATTGCCCTTGAGGGACGGACAGTGGTGATGACCTCTCATGATTTGGTCCGGGCTGCTGAACTGGCATCAAGGTTGGATATCCTGTCCAAAGGAAAGATTAAAGCTTCTACCTCAACAGGAGATCTTAAGCCGGCTGATTTTGTAACTTTTTACCGTGAAGCTTTGCAGGGTGGTGGGGGATTGGCATGAAATCCTACCTGAACGCGGTCCGGGCATTGATCTGGAAAGATCTCACAGCGGAATGGAGGACTCGTGAGAACCTATCCGCTATGCTGGTGTTTGCCCTGCTGGTGATCCTGATCTTTAACTTTGCCCTTGAGCTGGATATTCAGGCTCAGGAATCCCTCTCTGCAGGTGTGCTTTGGGCAACTTTTATTTTCGCGGGGACAATTGGGCTTAACCGGTCCCTGGCTGTTGAAAAAGACCGCGGTTGCCTGGACGGCTTGCTGCTGGCCCCAGTTGACCGCAGCGTGATTTATTTTGGGAAGGCAATTGTCAATTTAATCTTTATGCTGCTGGTAGAAATAATTGTCTTACCAGTGTACAGTTTCCTGTACCAGGTGCAGGTCTTTCAGCCCGGATTTTTGTTAGTGGTATTATTGGGTTCTATTGGATATGTTGCTGTTGGTACGCTGCTGGCGACAATGGTAGTTCAAGTCAGAACGCGTGATATCCTGCTGCCAATCTTGCTTTTCCCGCTGACACTGCCGGTAATTATTTCGGCGGTGAAGGCCAGTCAGGGATTTTTGTTAATGATTCCGCTGGTGGAAATCTCCCCCTGGCTGAATTTGCTGATTGTTTATGATTTAATATTTACCGCGATTGCATTTATGGTATTTGATTTTGTAGTGGAGGAATGAAATATGTCTAAAAAACCCCGTTTCCTTTCCATTCTGGATGGCTTGTCTGGGTTGATGATCCTGGTTGCGGCTGGTCTGGTATTCTTTTATGCCCCGGTAGAAGTGATGATGGGTCTGGTGCAGAAAGTATTTTATTTTCATGTAGCAACTGCCTGGGTAGGCATGCTGGGATTCCTGGTAGCCGGGATAGCCGGGGTTATTTATCTGCGCAAAGGAAATCTGCTGTGGGATATCACCGGGTACGCCGCGGTGGAAATCAGCCTTATATTTTTCCTGACAGCAATTATAATGGGATCTATTTGGGCCAGACCAATCTGGAATACCTGGTGGACCTGGGACCCCCGGTTAACAACTGCAGTGATCGTGGAATTGATCTACGCGGCTTACATGCTCCTGAGGCAAGGAGTGGATGATCCGGAACGGCGGGCCCGTTTTTCAGCGATTTATGCTATCTTTGGTTTTTTCAGTGTGCCGCTGACGTTTATTTCCATCCGGCTTTTACGGACCATTCACCCGGTGGTGATTGGCACCGCCGAAGCTGCCAGCCAGGGAGGATTCAACATGGATTCACCGATGAAATTAGCCTTTTTTTTCAGCCTGGCGGCTTTTTCGGTCTTTTTTGCTGATTTGCTCTGGCACCGGATTCGATTGGGGAAATTACGAGCTGAAGTTGAAGTACTGCGGATATCATCTTATTCAAAGGGAGAGTGACCCATGCTGACCAGATTTTTTGTACCTGATACTGTAAATTATATGGTTGCTGGTTACCTGGTGGTTGGGGTGATGATCTCAGGATATATCCTGAGTTTAATTCAACGCTGGAGAAAAACTCAACAAGAATATTTAACCCTCCAAGAAGAACAAGATTAACAAAAAAAGCCCCACAGGGGCTTTTTTTATTTGGACCGAATCATAGTAATAAACTCAAAAGTTAAAATTGCCAGCAATGATCCGATTCCGCTGGCAGCAATATCCCAGGGATCATAATGTGTGCTGGCTCCCCACAGCGGGTTGAGCTCTTCAAATGTCAATATTAAAAAAATTACTGTAGAACTGAGAATTACTATTAAGCGGCTATATTTGGGCTGCCTGATCAAGACTGCATTTACAAATGCCAGACTGATTAGATAGGCAGCTATGAAATTCGGAAAACAACCCGTTATAGTTCTAGCGAACTCTGAATGGATTGAGCCTGGTCTTAATACTTCTTTATTTAATGAGACTAAACCAAATAAAAAAGCGAATAAGAGTAAATTGAGCCCGATAATTCTAGTCCTGCTTTTTAACTTGGATTCCGGCATTTGAGTTTCTCTTCTTTTTATCAATTATGCATTATTCGTTAGCGCTACACACAACATCTCTTTGTTTATCTAATCACATCCTCTGTCTTGGAGATAGTTAGAAGACTCTGGTGTTCTCTGTTCATAACCAGGCGGGTTACAGCGGGGCGGGAGTAGTGTCTGTGCCGGTTAGCCTACCTGTCACCAGGATTTCTGGGAGTCAATCTCGGAATCCAGCGCGGAACGTTTTGTTTATAAATGAGATATTCTTCTCCAAACCGCTCTTCCAGCCCCCGCTCCTCGGAGAAGGGGATATAAAATAAATGCATGAAAACAGCGAAGGTTACGAAACCCAGAATTGAGATTGAGCGTAAGATCAATCCCTCCCCGATCATAAAAGAAAACACACCGATATGCATAGGATTTCGAACATAGCGGTAAATTCCTTTAACGATCAACTTTGGCGCTGGATCCCAGGGCATATTTGTGCCTTCACTCCCCTGGAGGAAAAATGGAATGGTCGCCAGCAGCAGTCCCAGGCCAGAGACAATTAGAAAAATACCGAAAATTGTAGCGATCTGGTCTTGTGGTCCTGTTTGAAACCAAACAATATTTTGGGTATCGTTAAATAGAAACGCGGCAAGAGGAAAACCTATCAAGAAAACAATCGGAAGTAACAAGCTGATTAAGACACGTCTGAAGGAGTTACTCATGGGAAAACCTCATCTTGAATATAGTTTATTCTCAGGCAGAGACTTCGTCCGCTCCAGCAAGTGGCCAGGCGCTATCTTTCTTTTGGATAAGGCAAGATTTATGCCTGCTTTACTTTAGTCCTAGTTTTTTCCCTTCTGCCAACAATTGAATCGATTCTCTGATTCTTTTCTCTCTTGTCCCGGGACGCTTTGCTACTTCTATCCACCCAAGATACTGTTTCTGGAAGGTCAGTGACAATTTACTAAATGTTTCTTCTGCTTTCTTGTCCTTTTTCAGCGCCTCTTCAAACTCTTCTGACATCTTAAATGTCAACTCTGGTTTTTGTGCTGGCTTATCCCAATTACCTGCTAACTTGGCAGCATTCACCTTCAGCAAGCCATGTTCCGTCATCGACCCCATTTTAATCAGATGTGCAACACGCTTTTTGTTTGAGAGTGACCACTGGCTGCTCACATTTCTAGGTGTGAACTTCCTGGTATATTTTGCGTCATCCAATTTCTTGATAATACTATCAATCCACCCAAAACATAAAGCTTCTTCTACCGAAGCGCCATATTCAACGTTAGTCTTTCCCGTCTTTTTCTTATAGTAGACCAGCCATACTTCCGTCTCTTTATTAAAATTAGCTGCGAGCCATGCTCTCCATTCTGCTCGATTTTTTACTTCAATGGTTTTCATTTTTCTTGTTTATCCATTTGCTGGATTTTACGTCTAACGGGAGAGTTCACTTGCTTTGAGCCCTTCGATTCGGCTGCGCTCCACTCCCTTCGATAAACTCTCACTTCGTCTTCGCTACGCTTCGCTCAGTACAGGCAGGACAGGTTTATCT
>JAUWEC010000091.1 GCA_030608465.1 Chloroflexota bacterium | reverse complement strand
GCCATCCCGTACGGGACGCAGTGTAATGATATCAGCAGGCGTGCGGCCGATCATTTCCTTGGCTGCAGCACCAATGGCGATCGGTTCTCTGGTTCGTTTATTAATCGCAACCCAGGATGGTTCCTGGATAACTATGCCTTTTCCCCGGACATGTACCAGGGTATTTGCTGTTCCTAAATCGATTCCGATATCTAATGAAAAATATCCCAACAGCCAATCGAAGGGAGAAAATGCCACTTAATACTCCTTTTTTTTATCTAACCAGCTAGATTATACCAGCTTAAGAAAATTCTGTATTCTGGAAGATAAAGGGCAGATATAAGCGTAAAATAGGCGGAAACACCTGGTTTTTTAAGGGATTTCTAGAAATTTTTTACCTTCTTTTTTATGCCAGGTCAATGATAATGTGAAAAGTAAAAATTGCTTCTATTGAAGGAACATCAGGGTCCAGTTTAAGCCAATTTTAATTGAGTATAATAAGGGAAAATGCCTGATTAGACCGGAGGTCCTGATGGCAAAGGAAAACTTAACTACAGATATTTCTCAGGTTTTGACATTTCCTTTTAAAGATGAGGCTTGGGTAAAAAAAATAGCCATTGCTAGTGTATTAATTTTTGTCAGTTTTATTCCAGTATTCCCAGTTGTTCTTCTGCTAGGATATTTGGCTGAGATTATCCGACGAATCGCAGTAGATCAGGAACAACCGTCTCTTCCGGAATGGGATGATCTGAACAGTTTTTTCCAAGATGGTTTCCGGCTCTTTGGCGCTGGTGCCCTTTATATGATTCCTGCGACTCTATTGATGCTCATCGGGTATGCATGCATGTTTATCCCAGCGTTCATCGCTGAAGTTGGAGGCTTGAGTACAGAGCAAGGTATAGTTCTAATGCTTGCTGGAAATCTGGCGGGGTTCGGTTTAATGGGAATTGGAACACTGATGACCATGGTTACTGGTGTAATTCTTCCAGTTGCTGGATCCCATGCTGTCGTGAAAAGGGATTTTGCTGCCGCCTTTAAGTTTGGTGAAATTTGGAATATCATTAAAGCCAATTGGAGCGGTTTTCTGGTTGCCTTCCTGATCATCATTGGGGGTAGTACTGTTTTATTTTACGGTTCTTATTTCCTGGTTCTCACTGTGATCCTGTGCTGTTTGTATCCATTTGCCCTTAGCATTGTGGCGGCATATTTGGCACTGGTGGGTTCAGTTCTGGTTGCAGATGCATACCGGGTAGGTGTGATGAATTTGCCAGCGGAGAAAGATAGCTGATTCCCAACTCACAATAAATCAAAATTGATTCTTGAGGGCTGTGCCAATTACTTTTGGCACAGCCCTTCTGCATAAAACCCAAACCCTACCAATATTAAGCGATTACACCGCTAGGGTGCTGAGCAAAAATCGCAGCTTGGGTCCTTTGTCTAAGTTTTGTGCTCGAACAGGAGCCCTTCGACAAGCTCAGGACAGGAGACAGCTCCTGCGGATTAGATACACGGGAGAGCTGTCTCTCTCCCTCGAGCGGTTAAAATAAGCTGTGCTCACACCTGAGTTTATCGAAGAACTCAGGATGCTGCATCTTGTAAGGGCAATCGAAACTCCATAACACGATATGCGATCACCCCCTTAATCAGTAGTTTGCTTCGGTGTAGATAATAGAGAAAATGACATAAAGCAACCTTTTTTTTAGATAGCCACTTCCTGATATCCATTTAATGTTCTCTTGAATAATGGGATAAAAAAGTGTATAGTGAAAAACAAGCGTATAAGGGGAGAGAGACTATACAAATAGTTTCCTAAGATTCGATCAGTCGAACACGCTGAGGGGGTAATTGTGAGAACCAATGGGGGTTATAGACGAGCGATTAGCTGTTTTTTCCTTATTATTCTGACTTCTTTATTGATTAGCATCGGGTGTAGGAAACTCAAACGCAGAGTAACAATCTGTGACTTGCAGGGGACTGGTTTAGCGTCTCCTTTTAATGGACAGGAAGTGGAGGTATCCGGGATAGTTACTGTCGACCTTGAAGATAGTACTCCGGCAGGATTTTTCATCCAGGATATGGATTGTGGGAGCAGCCAAGGAAACGGGATTTCCAGTGGTGTGTTTGTTTTGTATGAAAGCGTTTTTGATCGGGTCTCTCTCGGTGATGAAGTAACTATCCACGGAATAGTGGTTGAATTTTTTCGGGAAACCATCATAATTGCTGGGGAAGAATCTATTCAGATCCTGTCGGTTGACAATTCCTTTCCTGATAATGTGAATCTTGAAAAAGAAATTCAGGATGGAGATAGCGCATTTGATTATGAATGTTTTGAGGGCATGCTGGTTTTTGTACCTGCTGCGCGCGTGGTTAGATCAGCAGATGGGCAAGGAAATTTCTGGGTTTTGCCGGAATTTGATTGGAAGAACCAGGCAATTCTTGATGAACTGGGCAGTGTCCGGGGTGTGTTGCAGATATCCCATGAGCAGATAAATTCTCGCCTTTCCTTGGCAATCGTTGGAGATAACATTTTTAATTTGGTCGGTCCCCTTCGCCAGAATCAGGATGGATATGTTCTACAGTTGATTGAGCCTGCCAGTGTGGTTCTGCAGCCTTCCAATGATTCGATGGCAAAAATCCTATTAGAAGACCAATCTCTGGAAGCAGGAGAAGATTTTACAGATAAAAACCAGACTCCTGTAAGTAGTCCATCAAGTACCTTAATTCCGACTGGAACGCCAACTCCTTATAATGTTAATTTGTTGATTACAGAACTATTGCCTAATCCAAAAGGAAAAGAACCGGATGGGGAATGGATTGAAATCTATAATCCTGAAACGTATGGTCTGCCACTGACGGGGATAAAAATAGGGGATGAGACCTCTCCTCAAGGAAAGGAAGGAATGCTGCGTTTCCCGGATGGTTATATCATTGGAGCCAACGAAGTGCTTGTCATTGCCCATAATGCTTCAATTTTCCGATCCAGATATGGTTTTTCCCCTGATTTTGAGTTAGTCGATAGTGATTATTTGATACCGGACTTATTGCCTTGCCCAGAGTGGGGAGGAAACTCGATCCAGTTCAGCAACGGAGGTGACGAAGTTCTGCTGCTGGATCCCTGGGGCAGGGTGGTAGATTTGCTCAGTTATGGAAGCTCAGAATATCCCGCGTTTCAGCCGGCAGTCACAGCGCCTAAGGAAGGACACTCTCTGGAAAGATATCCTCCTGAGCAGGACCGGGATAAAGCGGGTGATTGGCGGGAACGGATCGAGGGATCTCCAGGGAAACTTGACCGCAGTCCACCAACTCCTATCATGATTCCTTCGTCCAGTCTGGAACCATCTCAAACGCCATTGCCTTCTCCCACAAAAACCAGTACACCCTTCATTCCATCAGCTACTCCGGCTTCAATTCGGCTGTTGCTGAGTGAAATCATGGTAAATCCTAGTGGAAATGAACCGGAAGGTGAGTGGATAGAGATATTCAACCCGGAGGATGAACCAATGCCGTTGACAGGAGTAAAAGTCGGAGACGCCGCCCATCCAGGAGGTCCTGAGGGCATGCTGGTCTTCCCACCAGGAGAGGTGATTGAGCCGGGAGGGTTGATCCTCATTGCCCATCAGGCAGCGGAGTTTGAAGCAAGTTATGGATTCAAACCTGATTATGAGGTATCAGCATCCGATCCAACTGTAAAAAAACTCATACCATACAATGTCTGGGCTGGTGGCCAGATCAGACTTAATAATTCAGGGGATGAAATAGTCCTGCTAAATGGGTGGGATGAGATAGTAGACGCCCTGGCGTATGGCAGTTCTGATTTAGAAATCTTTCAGCCGCCTGTTCCGGCAGCGCCAGAGGGCAGCTCCCTGGCAAGATACCCGATGGGGGTTGATACCGGTACCAGCGGAGATTGGGAGGTTTCTGAGATACCTTCTCCGGGAAAAGTTAATCTCGGACCCCCAACCATCACGCCCACGATTACTCCATCCGCATCTGTAACACCTACCCTGGCAGTGACCAGCAGCTGGACAACTACGCCAGAGTTCACTAGTACGTTTACTCTACCCCCGACATTCCAGCTGACTCCGTCTCCCTCAGCTACCTCCACAATACAAGAGACACCAACGGCTACTGCATCCTCTATTGTGCTGACTTCCTCTCCCTCAGCTACCCCCACAATACAAGAGACACCAACGGCTACTGCATCCTCTATTGTGCTACCTACGCCGACAGAAACTCCGAAACCGAGCTCCAGCCCCGGTTTAACTCCGCTGGTGAGTCCATCTCCAACTACTACAGTGGGGCCGACAGCCACTCAGAGTTTCACCACACTGCCCCCTACAATTGCTGAGACTAATACTCCATCGCCAACCGGGATTGCGTCAATAACCCCCAGTCCATCTTTTATCTCAACTCCCACGCCGATGGATACTGGGTCTCCTGAAGTGACTGTAACCCTAATTCCAGAGCAGCCCTCGGACACTCCAACGCCGGTTTATATCGAGGATGAGGAGATCATTCTGAATGAGGTTCACGCTGATCCTGATCAGATCCTGGGGGATGCCAACGGAGATGGTGTGATTTCCAGCGATGATGATGAATTTCTGGAATTGATAAATCTGACTGATTCAGAGCTGGATATTAGTGATTGGGTGATTTCAGATGCGGTCCGACCACGGTTTACTTTCCCGCCGGGAACAGTGCTTGCTGGTCATTGTGGTCTGATCATTTTTGGTGGCGGCTCTCCCTCAGGAGAATTCGGCGGTAGTTTAGTTCTTACCGCAGGATCATTGGCGTTGAACAATACCGGCGATACGATTTCCATCTGGGATCGGGATGGAAAATTGCGGCTGCGAACTTTTTATGGTCCTGAAGGCGGATTAAATCAATCATTAACCCGGAATCCTGACCTTACCGGTCATTTCCCACTAGAGCTTCATGGTGAAATTCCGTTGGCTGAAGGCCGCAGTTATTCCCCCGGAGTGAAACTTGATGGATCAGTTTTTGGAATATGCCCATAAAAAGTAAATTTAAATAAAATGAGCCGCCTCTTGGCTGAAGCGGCTTTAGATGAGGAGGGTGAAGCGTTCCCTCATTATCCACAAAATAAACTAGATTTGACGAATTACCAGCACAACTTTCCCCTGGATTTCAATCTCAGTGGAAGAGTCAATATAAATGGGGTCCATGGTGGGATTGGCCGGCTGCAGACGAACCCGGTCACCTTCGTGATAAAAATGCTTCAGGGTGGTTTCGTTTTGATCTTTCAATCGCACAGCGACCATCTCTCCATTTTTTGCTTCCTGGACGGGTTTCATGATGATCACGTCTCCATCATTAACCATGGCGTCAATCATCGAATCACCCTCCACTTCAAGGGCAAATAATTTTTCTTTTTGGACATTAAACGGAATTAATGATTCTGGAATGTCGATAGTGGATTCTGCGTCAAATAAGCTGAAGTCGGTTTCAGGGATAGGAATCGGTTCACTGGCCACAATTCGCCCCACAACCGGGATGGTTAGCGATCGTGAAATATCCTGCACAACCTTTTTGACATTACCCAATATCTGGTTAACTTTTACCTGGGCAGTTCCTGCAATCTTAATGCTGCGGGAGATATTTTCACTGCGTTCAATGTATCCCATCTCTTCCAGCTGTTCGAGGTAATAATTTACCATTGAGGTGGATGTGATATCCGTCCGGGCGCAAATCTCCCGGTAGGAAGGAGCATAACCATGTTTGGCGTGGTACTCCTGAATAACCCCCAGGACCTGCTTATGGCGTTCTTTTAGTTGTTTCCGGACTTTCGGAGCCATTCTCTGATCCTCCAGGGGTCTAGGTAAAAAGTAGAATATTTGTGCTAGTCAAAATTATACACGAACATACGTTCTGTGTCAAGCAGGTTTTTTTGTTGAACCCTGTTGATTCAGAGTGTTTTTTTTCTTTGGAAGATTGCAAACGAATTGAACCAATCACTGATATAAGATATAATTTTTTTCTAATAGATAATAAATTTATCGGCGTGTAAAAAACATCTTTGCAGAGTGAAAGAGGGATTACAGGCATCCAATTGTTGTCAAACCAGATCACGGGGAGGGCATTTTGGGTAAGAAAGGAACTGCTGGAAATCAAGGACCAGGGATTCGCTCAGATTGTTTTGCTGCCTTAGAGCTTAAATCCAGTGGGGGTATAGAAATCATTCTCAACAGTAAAGTTGATGCGTTATATAAAAAATCGATCCAGGAGTTAGCCCATCAAATCCTGGATTTTTTTCAGATTAAAGACGCCAAACTTGAGATTATTGACCGCGGCGCGCTTCCTTTTGTTCTGGCTGCTCGCATAGAGGCTGCAGTAAAAGTTTGTCTGGATTCCCAGGAAGAATTTTGGTTGGAGATGATACCTGAAAACATGTATCAAACCCGGAAAGATAGTACCCGGCGTTCACGATTATATTTACCGGGAAATTCTCCAAAATTGATGTTAAACGCAGGCATTCACCAACCGGACGGAATTATCCTGGACCTGGAGGATTCTGTCGCCCCGGACAAAAAAGAACAAGCGCGTTTCTTGGTTCGGAATGCATTAAGACAGGTGAATTTCTACGGGGCGGAAAGAATGGTCCGGATCAATCAGCTTCCCCTGGGATTGGATGATTTAACCTACCTTGTTCCGCACTATGTAAATATAATTCTGCTCCCAAAATGTGAATCAGCTGACCAAGTCCAGGCAGTTGATAAAAAGATCTCAGAAATCCTTTCCGATTCTGATTTGGATTACCCTATTTACATCATGCCCATTCTTGAAAGCGCTCTCGGAGTGGTTAGAGCGTATGAAATTGCCTCCGCATCAGAGAATGTAGCATCTTTGGCAATTGGGTTAGAAGACTATACAGCTGATCTGGGAGCACCCAGGACTAAAGAAGGTAGGGAAACTTTTTTTGCCCGGACTCAGGTAGTCAATGCCGCCCGGGCTGCAGGTATTCAAGTGAATGACTCCGTATTTTCAGATGTTGCCGATATGAATGCTTTGCGGGAAGTGGTCCTGGAATCAAAATCACTTGGGTTCGACGGTATGGGATGTATTCATCCCCGACAGATTAAGGTAATTCACGAAGCTTTTGCGCCAACCGAAAAAGAGATTCAAAAAGCAGAAAATATCGTCAGGGCATTTGATGAAGCTGCCTCAAAAGGTCTGGGAGTAGTTTCCCTGGGATCAAAGATGATCGATCCGCCGGTGGTAAAAAGGGCTCAAAAGACAATTGATCTTGCTGTGAAATCCGGGCAGCTGCCTGAAAACTGGAAAGAGCAGGGCAGTGAAGAAGACCATTGATTTTCAGGAATAAATAGGAATAGTAGTTATGGCAAATAAATTTGTAAAAAATGCTGTGGGCAGGATGATACCGGAAAAAATCAACGGGAAACCGGTAATTCCCTTTCAAGGTGTTCATAAATATAAAACGACCGGTCGAAGGTACGCACCTCTGCTGGCAACCTGCGCAGATTATCCTGAAGATGGCAACAAGCTGGTAAATGACCTCAAGACTGCATTAAAAAAGGCTTGACTCAAAGATGGTATGACAATTTCTACTCATCATCATTTCCGCAATGGTGACCTGGTTGCCAACCAGATATTTATCGCAGCCTCGGAATTGGGTGTTAAAGATTTAATCTGGTTTCCTTCAGCGTCCTTTCACTGCCATGAACCTATGATTGAGTATTTGAAGGACGGTACGATCCATCATATTGAAGGCAGCATGAATGGTCCGCTGGGCCGGTTCGCATCGCTGGGAAATATGAAAGGAACTGGGGTCCTGCGGTCTCATGGCGGCCGCTATCAGGCAGTCCAGGACGGCGAGGTTGTAATTGATATCGCTGTTATTGCCGCACCGACGGCAGATCCCTTTGGAAACGCAAATGGCTTAACCGGTGATTCCGCTTGCGGGTTGCTGGGATTTGCCCTGGCAGATTCGCAGTATGCCCATAAGGTTATCGTGGTGACTGACAACCTGATCCCATTTCCCTGTGTTCCCTGGCAAATTCAAGGGAATTATGTGGATTACGTGGTGGAAATGGATCAGATTGGCATCCCTGAAAGGATCATCTCCGGTACAACCCGTATTACCAAGAGCCCCGACCGGCTTTTTATTGCGGAGTTGACTGCCAAATTCTGTGACGAGGTGGGAATTTTATATGATGGTTTTTCTTTCCAGGCCGGAGCGGGAGGCACGTCTCTGGCGATTGGCAATTACTTTGGCGAGATCATGCGGGAAAAGGGAATTAAAGCCCGTTTCGCCCGGGGAGGAAGCAACCAGTATCTGGTAGAAATGCTGGAGGAAGGTTTGATTGACTATATCCTGGATGGACAAACCTTTGACCTAGCTGGAGTCCGTTCAATGCGGGAAAATCCAAACCATGTTAATACCAGTCCGTTCACCAGTTATAACTACCACGGGAAGGGAAACTTTGCGGGAATAGTGGATGTGGTCATATTAGGCGCAACAGAAGTGGATGTGAATTATAACGCCAATGTGGTCACTCACTCCGATGGTTATTTGCTGCACGGCATCGGCGGCTGGCAGAATTGCCTTTTCAGTAAAAACGTCATTCTGCCTATCCCGCTTTTCCGGGACCGGATACCTATCATCAGGGATGAAGTAACCACGATATGCGGACCGGGAGAATTGATCGATGTGATTGTCACTGAACGAGGGATTGCCATTAATCCCCGCCGGAAGGACTTGCTGGACGCTGTGAAAAATTCCAAATTACCAATCCGGACAATCGAGGAATTAAAGGAAGAAGCGGAGAGAATTTGTGGAAAGCCTGAGCCGGTTGAATTTGGGGAGAGAGTGATTGCGGCGATAAATTGGGTCGATGGAACTGTAATTGACGTGGTCAGACAGGTGATTGAATAAATAATAAAGGGAATATTATGAAAATTGAAGAACTTTGGCCCGAATTATCCTGGATAAAAAACCCTCAGCTGCGGGAAAGTACCACCAAAACCTGGGAATTGGCTCTGGAAAGAAGTGTTTTAACGGCGGAGGATTTACACCAAATTCCCTTTACTTTGCTGGCTGGACCGGATCTAAAAGTCAGCTTTATGGATCATAAACGCTGCGTGGTCCATGTGGCCCAGGAAAGCGCAAAGAAGATGATAGACTTTTTTGGAGATGAGCTGCCGATTGATCTTGATGTGGTGATTGCCGGCGCGATTCTGGCCGATGTGGGAAAGTTACTTGAGTATGAACTGGATAAAAAAGGTAACTCTCATCAAGGCACCTACGGCAAATATCTCCGCCATCCTTTCTCCGGGGTTTCTCTGGCTGAAGAATGCGGCGTACCGGCAGCGATATGCCACATCATCGCCGCTCATGCCGGAGAAGGGAACCTGATCAAACGAACTACTGAAGCTTACATTGTCCATCATGCGGATTTTATGACCTTTTTACCCTTTAAAAGCAGGCTGGAAATCTAAATCATTCAGTATTTCACCTGGATAGTGAGTATCCCATCCAAAAGATAAACAGGAAATGTTATGCCCTTTACTTTTGCAGAAAAAATACTTGCGAAAAAAGCCCAGCTGTCGAAAACTGTGCCGGGAAAAATCGTCCAAATCACACCGGATGTGATTCTCTCACATGACAATACCGCGCCAATCTATGGTTTGTTTCAACAGATGGGAGGGGTAAAAGTATATAACCCTGATATGCATGCTGTCATTTTGGATCATGCCACTCCTGCTCCCAGCACAAAACATGCTGAAAACCACCGCATTATTCGTGAATTTGTAAAAGAACAGGGAATTACTAATTTTTACGATATCGGGAGAGGGATTTGCCACCAGATCCTGGTTGAATCGGGCCTTGCTTTGCCGGGCGAGGTGATTTTAGGATCAGATTCCCATACACCACATGCGGGTGTGATGGGCGCGTTCGCAGCAGGAATCGGCCGGACTGAAATGGCTTCCATCTGGGCGATTGGCCAGATCTGGCTCCGGGTGCCAGAAAGTATGAAGATTTCTGTAAAAGGCCATTTGCCAGCTGGTGTCACTTCTAAAGACCTGGCATTATTTGTCATCGGAGATTTAAAGGCAGATGGCGCTTTATACATGTCTGTTGAATGGCACGGCGAGGCGATTGGGGCACTGTCATTGAGTCAACGGGCCACACTCACCAACCTGATGGCTGAAATGGGAGCCAAGAACAGTTATATTCCACCTGATCAGCTGACTTTAAATTTTCTAAAAGACCGCGCCCAGCGTAAATTTCAGGCAGTTTATCCGGATGAAGGCGCCCGGTACGCCGTGGAAATGGAATACGATGCAGGAACCATTGAACCCATGATCGCCTGTCCGCATACAGTGGATAACGTCAAACCACTCTCAGAGGTGAGGGGAACATCCATTGACCAGGCATTCCTGGGCACATGCACCAATGGAAGGCTGGATGATCTGGCTGCAGCAGCAGAAGTGCTGGAGGGACGCAAGATTGCCCCAGGAAAACGGATGATCATGATCCCAGCTTCCGATGCGGTGTACCTGGCCGCCCTGCAGGCAGGGTACCTGGAAACCTGTCTGAAAGCCGGCGCGGTGATAGAAAGCCC
>JAUWEC010000253.1 GCA_030608465.1 Chloroflexota bacterium | reverse complement strand
GAAGCCAAAGCCAAAGATTTGCCAGATACAATTTCGGTGGATGTTTCTGGATTGGTTGAGATCGGTGACAATATCCAGGTCAAGGATTTGTCCATCTCTGGAGATGTCATTGTCCTGGATGATCCTGATTTAACTGTTATCGTGGTTGCTGCTCCAACGCTGATGGAGATTGAACCTGAAGTTGAGGAAGACGCTGAACTCTTTGAAGAACTCACTGACGCTGAACTTTTGGAAGAAGCAGAAGCAGCTGAGGGAGATGAAGCGGACGATGCTGCTGAAGAAGAATAATCAACTTAAATAACAACGGAGAACCATCCCGGAAAACTTAATCCAGCCGGGATGGTTTTTCAATTAAAAAGATCTATCCTGAAGAGCGCATGAAAAGAATTCCGCATCATCTCAGCTGGTATATCCTGGTGACAATGGTTGTTTTTCTTTCTGGATGCAGTGCTGTGATAGTGGAAGATAATTTGCAGCCTGAGCAAATTCCGGCGGCAATCTCCCGGGCGGGGGATGAACTCGCCACCGAAAAACGTTTCCTTCAAACCGGAGTTATTTATCAATGGGCTGTGTCGGCAGAAGCGAACTCAGAGTTCTCAAGTCCAGAATGGAGCGCAGAGCAAGCAGTTGGAAAACCGGATTCACCGGGATGTGGTGATTACCAGTTTTCCTGGGCGTCAGCAGCGAGTGATTCGATCGATACTTTGATTGTGAGGTTTCCCGAGCTCGTATATCCTCTCGAAATCATTATCCATGAGAGTTTTAACTCTGATCAGGTGACCAAAGTAGAGGTTCAGGATCCTGAGCGGCTGGGTTATTATACGGTCCTTCAAAAGAATCCCATCCGCGTGGATCGTCCCTGTCCCTATGAACTAATTGTTCCTGTAGAGGGGATCGGTTTTCTTACCAATACAGTACGGATCACCGTGGATCAATCCCAACTGGGTTTGGGGTGGAATGAAATTGACGCAGTACAATTGATTGGCACAAAAGGGGAAGAGTGAGCTTTGTTTTTACAGCTCAGGGGGTCAATTTGATTAATTCCAGAAAATCCATCACAATTTGAGCTGTCGCTCCCCACAATATATCTCCCAGATATTCTTTATAAAAGATCACTGGAATTCCTTCAGCGGCTGATGGATCAGACTTCCAGAATTTTACCTGGTGGTTTATGGGATCTGTCAGCCAATCTATCGGGATCAGGATGGTTTTTTCCACTTCAATTGGGGAGAGCTTAAGAGGATACGGCCAGGGAAGAATGCCCACATAGGGTGTAACCTCATAGTTGGTAACGGTAGTAATTGGACAGGATTGTCCTAAAATTTCCACATCATCCGGATTGATACCTATCTCTTCCTTGGCTTCCCTGAGGGCAGTATATTTTAAGGTAACATCACCGCTGTCAGCCCGGCCGCCTGGGAATGCAAATTGACCACTGTGTCGATCATCCTTATGATAAGTCCGCTTTATGAAAAGGATTTTCCAATCTTCCTTGTCCAGCAGCAGCGGGATAAGAACAGCCGCAGGCTGCATTTCTTTACCTCCGATACCGGGCAGAGGGGGACAGCTTTTCATCCGTTGATCCTGGGCTTGCAGTAATTTTTGTTTGATTCGATCTGGATTAATGATCATGATTCGTCAAGCTGGCTGATCCAGTTTCCCAGAAAGAGGAAGAGCAAGCTCCCCAGCGCACCAAATCCCCCGAATACCGGTCCGATCATCAAGAACTGAATATTCCCGGAAGAACCTACTAGATGTCCGAGGTAAAAACCAACCCAGGACAGAATCATCATCAGTAGAAATTTGCCTCCACTGCCGCCCTTCCAAAAATGGAACAACGACCCAAGGAATGATGCCAGGAGAAAACTGTAGAATATGGTTGGAACAGTCATGCTTAATTTGATCTGATGATCCCTCCGCCGAGACAGAGGTCGTTTTGATAAAAAACAGCCGCTTGTCCCGGTGTGATGTCCGGTAAAGGGGAATCCAATTGGATGTAAACAGTATCTGAATTTGTTGCCGTGATAGTGGAAGGTGTCTCCCGTGATTTATACCTGATTTTGACAATGGCCAAGATAGGATCGGAGGGTGCTTCCCCAGAGATCCAGTTTACATTATCAACATAAAATTCCCCCTGGCCCAGATATTCCTTTTTTCCAACAATCAGCGTATTTTTTTTCATATCTTTCCGAATCACATAAAGCGGTTCCAGACTGGAGATGCCCAGTCCTTTTCTCTGACCAATCGTAAAATCCGCCAGTCCCGGATGTTCACCGAGGTGTTTTCCATCCGGATCGATAATGGGACCGGGCTTCATAGTTGAGGGGTTAGATTTGCGTAGGAAATCCCGGTAGTCTCCCTGTCCAATAAAACACAAATCCTGGCTGTCAGGACGATCTGCAACCGGCAGAGCATACTTTTCGGCCAGCTTACGAACCTGTTTTTTGGTGAGCTTAGCCAGAGGAAAGACCGTCTGACTTAATTCATTTTGGGTAAGCACATGCAGGAAATAGGTTTGGTCTTTATTAGCATCCCTGCTTTTTAGGAGCTGGAAGAGGCCTGCTGAGGTATTCTGAACCCGGGCGTAATGTCCGGTTGCCAGATAATCGGCCCCCAGTGTCTTAGCCCTCTCGAGTAAAAATTCCCAGCGAACAAAGCGGTTGCAGTTTAGACAGGGATTTGGGGTAATTCCCTGCGCATAGCCATCAATAAAAGGAACGACCACCGCCTGATAAAACTGATCCTGAGCATCTATAATATAAAACGGTATATCGAGTAGTCCGGCAATATACCTGGCTTCCTGTTGCGCATCAGGCGCACAGCAGCGGTTTTGGGTGCCAGTGTCGCTCCAGAGA